>CALLNG010000359.1 GCA_938005345.1 uncultured Clostridia bacterium | reverse complement strand
GATAGACTTCCATAGACAAGGTCATGGTTGCGCGAGCTGGCCCTCCAGCCGTCATAACCCAAATAAGGTCAAAGTGTTGCAGAGCGCCAATAGTTCCCTGTAAAAGAATTAATCCCACAATAGGCGACATGGCCGGCAATACTACATGTCTAAAAATGAGCCAATTATTCGCACCATCAATTTTTGCTGCCTCTGTTTGATCCATAGAAACACCACCGAGGCCGCCTGTAAGAAAAGCCATATACCACGGCAATACCTGCCATGTTCGTGCGAGAATAACCACCAACATTGCTGTATCCGTACGCCCTAAAAAGTTAATATTTTCATCAATTACACCTAGTTCTCTTAACAGTCCATTAAGTACACCATAATCGCCATTAAAAATCCACATCCAAAGGAATCCGATTGCCGTGGAAGGAATAATCCAATCAATAAGGGTGATACCACGTAAAAGCTCACTAAACCTAAATTTCTCATTAAGCACGATTGCCCAGATAAATCCGAGCACAAAAGGTAAAGCTACGGATCCGCTCACAAAAATCAACGTATTGGTCAATACCCCTCCAAAGTTTGGGTCTGCAAAAAGTTTCTCAAAATTTCTAAAGCCTATTACCTCATAATTAGGTTTTAGCATATTCATGTTGGTGAAGCTTAACATAAGGGAGTTTAGAAACGGATAGAGAATAATCGCACAGAAAACAGCAATGGCAGGCAACACCAAAATAAAGCCAAAGCGATCGTCTGCGCGTCGTAATGAAGATTGTCTTTTCATGGCTTGTGCCCCCTGCAAATATCATAAGATTTTATCCGGGGCGCAATGCGCCCCGGATATCGAAATACCTCAGTCCTCCATTGCAGCCAACATACGGGTTTCCATACTTGCGGCCGCTTCTTCCGGTGTTTTCTGACCGACAATAACCGCCTGAATCTCTTCAGAAATTACATTGTTGAGAGCAGCGCTATAGGGATGGATCATCAGCTCGTTCTTGCGTCCTGTAGCGGTAATGGAGGCCCAAGTATTGCACCATTGATCATTCTTGACGATATCGGCATTCAGCGCAGACTCGGTAACAGGCAACTGAGCAGCCTGTTCAAAATACAGCAAGGACATTTCGTCGGAGAGGACATGCTTGATAAAATCAGCGGCAGCCTGAGGATCGGACGAGTTTTTGAACACAACCAGAATATGGCCCCACATGGTAGAGGTGGGCGTATCCCCTTCATTAATCACGGGACGCAACATAGGGGCAATCACATCGTTAATCCTGTCTTCCGGCACACCATTGGCAATTGCAGTGCTTCGGCTACCCACTACATCATCATAAAAGGCAATTTTCCCCTGAGCAAAAAGTTGCCGGGCATCAAAGCGGCTCATATTGGACTTAATATAGCCCGCTTCAGCCATTTTTTGGTACCAAGTCAAGGTTTTAATAGTTTCATCCGAATTGATAACGAGCGTGTCGTTGTTAAAAATGCTGCCTCCATGGGCCCATAACCACGGTTGGAAATCAGCGGTGGCCGTGGCGTCTTTTGTCGATAGGCCATAGGGAATAATATCTGGATCATAGGCCTTCAGAGCAGCGCAACAAGTCTCAAACTCTTCCAGCGTCTGTGGTGGAGCATCCCAGCCGACTGCAGCTAGCAGTTCAGGGTTGTATAGCATTCCAATAGACGCCATCGTCCAAGGAATGCCCACCCTCTTGCCATCCATGGTTGTACCATAGTCCAGTCCCACATCAGACAGCGTATCCAAAAACTCCTCATCAAAGAGTTCTTCAACGGTGTAACATACGTCCATCTGAAAAATGGTAGAGAACATGCCGGAATCCAGTTGAGCAATATCCAGCGCTTCACCGCCCTGCAAACGGATAACTAGTTGCTGCGCCATCTCCGCCCACGGCCATCCGACCCAAGTGACCGTGTTTCCCGAATCGCCCTCGTTATAACTGCGGATCATTTCTTCAATGGAAGGTTTGGTAGAGGCTTCTTCGCCCGACCATCCGGCCCATACTAGGTCAGCGGCCATAGCACTGCACACTAGGGATAGTACGAGCATCATCGTTAGCATCACAGCAAACAGTTTTTTCATGGTTTGAATTCCTCCTTAATTTTTATTTTCTACCATCTACATTCGAGACAGCAGTTTTCTCATTGAACCAGCATGCGATAAAGAACCGCGCAGCCCCCGTAAGTATCCAGTATTTCTAGTTCAAAGCAGGAAACGTAACGTGGCGAAAAAGAATGAATAGCCATACGCGATTTATTATGATCGGCTTGACCAACCAGCTGCCGATCTGCATAAAGCCGGTAGCTACGCACCAACTGAGCCGGCATGCCCTCTCGGGCGCAGTAATGATGGCTTTCCGCCCAAGTGTTGCACCACGAACTTGTCAGTTCCGAGCAGAATTCAGGATCAAAATAAAGGCGTACCTCTTTAACAACCTGCGGCTTGCACAACTGCACTTTCAATTTGGCCTTAGATGAGGTAGCCATCCACCCATTTGCTCCCTGGTAAGGTCTGCTGAACCCTGATAGTACTTCTGCAGCTTTATAGCGTCCATCCCATTCCACCGCCGGTGCATACCGGCTTATCTCCTGTTTTGTCCCGGCACATACGCCACAAAGCCACTCTCCCAGACAAATGGCAGCAGAAGGTTGATCTGTGAGACGTATTGTACAAAACTCATGGTCGTTTCCAGGTAAAAATACCTCGACGCGGTTTTGACCTACCCCCATTCTCCAATTGCCCTTTGCTAAGATTGGGCCTTCCACCATTCGGGAGGGAAGTTTTTGAGAATCTATATGGTATGATATATTGCATTCTGTCTGCGCCTGAAAATAAAGTACCACCTTCTGTCCAGCAGCTGGCAGGGAGACAAATACCTCGCCCCGCAGTGGGAGGATCATCCCATCAGGCCTAGAAGCATGCAAATGCTCACTACTAGCCCATACCTGTGCGTCTTGCAGCACCCCTGCCGGCAACGGAACATCAAAAATGACGTCTTCTCTGGCCAAGCAGTTGATCAGGAACAAAGGATCTTGTGCCAGCTGCACGAGCGTGACACCATTGCGTATGCATAAAGTAGCCGCCATTGCACATGCATCACCTGTAAGTCCGCAAGTATTCATGACACGGCTAGACGTAAATGCTTGCTGGGACATACTGGCTGCTCGCCCGCAAAAAAGAATATTGGGAAATTGAGGATGAAAAAAGCAGTCAATAGGAATTCCATAACAGGAAAGAGCTGGTTGAACACAGTTATTTTCCTTACTAAAAATACCTTGCGCTGGATGTGCATCCATAAACCATCCACCATAAGCAACAGCGCAGGATGCAAAACGGTTGTTTTCGATATCTTTCTGTGTTAAAGTATAGCAGCCCTGAAACCGTCTGGATTCTCTTTTTCCAGGTAGTGCCCCAATCCATTCCAACTGCAGTTCATCAGCATCAAATCTTCCACTGTTTTTAATGTAGTTCCACAATCCCATTACGATGCGACGAAGTTCCAGATGTATCTCCTGGATTTCATCAATCGTATTAAGGCAGCCACCAAATTCAAACCACCAGCAATCGCTTCCCTGCATCTCCGCTGTAACAATACGGCCTCCTTTCTGAATCATGCTCTCGATTTTTTCAAGGGAGTACGCATAACTAGGTGCAACAAACGGCACGACGTGTCCCACGCGTTTTGTCTGCCATAGAATGGAACATCCTAGCATTTCTTGGCCTGCCATTTCGCACGCCATATCTTCATCATAGGTTGAACTAGCTTCATGCCCCATACGATATGGAATGCCTGCTCGATAGGCAACTTCTCCATCACCTGTACAGTCAATATACATTTTGGCGTTCAACTCTATTTTCAGTCCACTCGCCATTTGGTAACCAGCAATAGAACGAATGGTTGTTCCATCCGATGCCATGTACACCTCGGTAATGGGCAGCCCCTGCTCGATGAGGGTGCAGCAG
>CALLNG010000358.1 GCA_938005345.1 uncultured Clostridia bacterium | reverse complement strand
AAAAACTGCTACAATTCCTGCAGCAGTCTTTGCTTGGTTTTGGTACGCCATGAGGGATTCGAACCCCCGCTCTCCCGGTTCGTAGCCGGACGCTTTATCCAGCTAAGCTAATGGCGCACATCCACAACAGCATTTATTATATCACATGGATTGATAAAAATCAATAGTTTTTTGAAAATTTTTTAAATTATTTCAAATACATACAAAATTTTTCATACGGTTTGATATACTTATTCCAATAAGGAATGAAATAAAAATACCGGCGTATCCTTTTGACGGAACAATCCGGTTATGGATGCAATACCTAACGCGCCAAGAAAGACAAAAATATAGGCAACAGAAAAGGTATAGCGCGGCTGTACTTCCAGTAGCATATACGCTCCTTCAAACCCTAATATCAGTAGCGATAACAATAGAACAATAGGATGAGAGCGGTATTGCAGTAAGGCTGCTAAACAAAATAGCAATAGAGCTAAATAAAAGATGCGGTTGAAATTGTAGATGAGCGTCAAGTGCGGTTTTGATTCTGCCGGTTCTGGTACACCTTGGTCATAGGCCCAATAGTTTGCTGCAAAGTCGCCATCACTCCAAAGGACAAATGTCTTTTTGAAAAAGAGTGGAATAAGCTGCAAAGGCCTTTCAGTAATCCGGGGAATAAGACGATCCCAAATAGCGGCCTCCATTGCGGCCCGGTCTCCTCCATACTCATAGTAAATTTGGTGGTCTTCTTCGTTAAACATTCCGCCCGATTCCGGATTAAATCCGATGAGAAAAAACAAGGAAAACGGTGTGCCGCCATGATTGAGATGATAGGGAACCGTGCCGGAAACAAATAAAACACCATCCACTGCATAAAACAAAATGAAATAGGCGAGCAATAAGGATAGCAGGCTTTTCCATTTACAGCCCTTAGCAAAAATGATGATAATGGACAGGCTGTAAGCAGCTAAATATAAAGGTCCTACCATACGGTACAAACTGCCAATAGACAGCAATATTCCGGATACGGCGCAGTACAGTAATTTGGGACGTAGTTTTGATTTTCGATAGGCCTTGATGAGAAAAAGCAAAGAAGCCATCAAAAACGGCATTGCAAATAACTCAGTTACAGCAACTGAAGTATAACAAATCAGCGGTGGAAATATTGCAGTCAAGAGGGCAAATAATACGCCCAGGCGCTTATGGCCCAATTCGTTTCCAATCCCATAGGCAATTAGAATACAAAGAGAAGAAAACGCGACATTGATGCCTTTCACAATCCAAATATTTTCGCCAAATAGACGAAATAGATAACCAACTGTCACCACATAAAACGTCAAATGGGGAAAACGGTGAAAATAGCTTCCAAATTCAAATACATCCGGTGCGCCACGGGAAAATTCGATTGCGGCTTCTATCATAGATTGGTAATCGCTTTGCGGTACGGTTGGGATAAGGAGAACCCAGGCGCAGCGCAAAAGTATTCCGCCAAGGAATACAATCCCCAAAACATAGGGAGAAAAAACTAGGGGCATCCGGCACAGCAGAAATCCAACTCCAAGCAGAATAATGGCAGTATTCAGCGCCCACCATAGCTGCATACTTTGTCCTGTCACGGTAAATGAACCGATTGACATGATCCCTATTAAACATAAAAACGCAATCATAATGGTATTGAGCCACTGGGTGAAACGCTTTTCCATAAAACAGTCTCCTTATGTATTTTTCTATAAAAAAACCTGTTTTTCCGCCTATACGGAAAAACAGGTGATGGAGCTACTGATGGGATTCGAACCCGCGACCTGCGCATTACGAATGCGCTGCTCTACCAGCTGAGCTACAGTAGCATATGAGTTTATTATACAAGATAGTTTCCATTAAGTCAAGAGAAAATTAAATTTTTTTATAATTATTTTGAAAAAATACAAGAAACTGAAGTCAAACTATTCGCTTTTTACTTGATTTATGATATAATAGGAAAGAAAACGACAAAAATAGGAGAGCCAAACATGAAGATTATCATTTCACCGGCAAAAAAGATGAAGCGGGAACAAGAGGTGGTAGAACCGCAAACAGTGCCCATCTTTTTAGCAAAAACGGAGCGACTGAAACAATACTTGCAGTCTTTATCATATGAAGCGCTAAAAGATCTGCTTTGCTGCAATGACCAGATTGCACAATTGAATTATGAACGCTACCAGACCATGGATTTGACGCGGCAGCTAACGCCGGCGATTGTAGCGTTTGATGGAATTCAATATCAATATATGGCGCCGCATGTATTTGAGTACGGTTCGTTTGATTATGTACAAAACAATCTTCGCATTTTGTCTGGATTTTATGGCTTGCTCAAACCACTGGATGGAGTTGTGCCATACCGATTGGAACTGCAAGCAAAAGTAAAAACGGATTTTTGCCGCAATTTATATGATTTTTGGAAAGATTTGGTATACTGCGAACTAGTACGGCAAGATGACGTCATTGTGAATTTGGCTTCGGTGGAATATAGTAAATTAGTATCGCGGTTTATAAAGCCGCCGATGCGAATGATAACCTGCATCTTTGGTGAGTTGCAAGGGGAAAAAGTACGAGAAAAAGGTGTCTACGTAAAAATGGCGCGCGGAGAAATGGTACAATATATGGCGAAGCAGAATGTGCAGGTAGTAGAGGAAATGCAGCATTTTCACGGCCTTGGGTATTCCTTTAGCCGCCGGCATTCTGATGACGAGCACTATGTTTTTCTCAAATGACAACTGGGGAGGTCTGAAACCATGATCATAGCAGATTTGCATATACATTCCCGGTATTCCAGAGCGACGAGCAAAACTTGCGTACCAGAGCACTTGGAACTGTGGGCAAGGAAAAAAGGCATTAGCCTGCTAGGTACCGGGGATTTTACACATCCGGGGTGGCGCACAGAATTACATGAAAAATTGGTGCCGGCAGAAGAAGGGCTTTATAAACTGCGGGAGGACTGCCATATCTTAGATAAAACGGCCCGCGGTGAGATACCAAGATTTGTCGTGTCCGGTGAAATCAGTTCTATCTATAAGAAAAATGGAAAAGTGAGAAAGGTACATAATGTCATATTACTACCAGGCCTGGAACAGGCCGATATGCTGTCTAAAAAATTAGAGGCGATCGGGAACATACATTCCGATGGGCGCCCAATATTAGGACTGGACAGTCGGGATCTGCTGGAGATAACTCTGGATACTTGCCCGGATGCAATTTTTATCCCGGCGCATATCTGGACACCCCATTTTTCACTATTTGGCGCCTTTTCTGGATTTGATACCATAGAAGAATGCTTTGAGGATATGACGCCTTATATTCATGCTCTAGAAACCGGACTTTCCTCAGACCCTGCGATGAATTGGCGGCTATCGGCATTGGATGGTTACACGCTTGTATCTAATTCCGATGCGCATTCTCCTGCCAAGTTGGGAAGGGAAACCAATCTATTGGAGATACCTTATGCATATAGTGCGCTTCGACAGGCATTAGAAAAAGGGCGGGACGGTGGTTTTGCAGGAACAATTGAGTTTTTTCCGGAAGAGGGTAAATATCATTATGATGGGCACCGTAACTGCCATTTATGCCTAAAGCCTTCTGAGACCAATCAATTTGGCGGGAAATGCCCCATTTGTGGAAAAAAAATCACGATAGGTGTGCAACACCGAGTGGAAGAACTAGCAGACCGGGAAGAAGGAGCGAAAGCACCGGATGCACTACCGTTTGAAAGTCTTGCACCTCTGCCGGAGGTGATCGCAGCGTCTACTGGTATGTCTGCTGCGAGCAAAAAAGTGGAGCAACAATATGAATTGTTGCTAGAACACTTGGGACCGGAATTTTATCTGCTAAGGGAAGCACCGCTAGAAGAAATCCGCCATTGGGGCGGCCCGTGTGTGGAAGAAGGTATCCGTCGTCTCCGAGTAGGGAAGGTCAAACGGATTCCGGGCTATGATGGAGAGTATGGCATCATCCAGATATTGGATGAGAGCGAGATTCAAAGTATGCAGGGACAAATAACATTTTTGGAGGCACAAGATTATAATATAGCACATAGGCAAAAGCTAGGTGCTCCAAATGAGTCCCCAAAACAGGAGAAACAATTGGAACAAACAGAAACATCAAAACAGGAGATGGATCTATTTGAAGGATTAAACCCACAGCAGATGCAAGCCGTTATGACGCCCGCTGCTGTTACTGCAGTGATTGCTGGCCCGGGAACCGGAAAGACGAAAACGTTGGTCAGCAGAATTGCCTATCTTGTGCAGCGCCAGGGTGTCAAACCAGCGGAGATTACGGCGGTAACCTTTACAAACCAAGCGGCGAAAGAAATGCGGCTACGGCTGGAACATCAACTAGGCCGCCGTGCCGCGCGGTCCATGACGATTGGAACTTTTCACGCGATTTGCCTTCATGAATTGGAGCGGGCAGACTCCCCCAAGACATTGATTGGAGAAGAGGAGGCGCTGGACTTTGCAGAGCAAACTGCGCAAGAGTGCGGAATTTCTCACAAAGCAGGGTGGTTGCTGCAAGAAATCTCCAAAATGAAAAATGACTTGCAAGCAGATGCGGCAGTAACACGAGAGGTATTAT
>CALLNG010000357.1 GCA_938005345.1 uncultured Clostridia bacterium | reverse complement strand
CCGGGCGAGATACTATGACCCAAACACAGGCCGTTTCATGAGTGAAGACCCCATTAAGGATGGTACGAACTGGTACATCTATGCGGGAAATAACCCGGTGTTATATGCGGATCCGAGCGGTATGGAAACTGTATTAATAAGATATGCTGTTGAAAAAAATGGCGGATATGTGTCATATTATGCTGATGACGGTTCTGGAAATGGACCTAGGGTAGACGTAACTATAAAAGGGAGAACAGCTAGTTTTTATGGCCTAATAAATATTAATGATAGATTAACAATTGATTCAGGAGCGCTTTCAGCTGCATTAGGAGGAGTAGTGTCAGACGAAGAGTTGAGACATAACGCTGGTGATGAATTTTATTCGGAAAAAGATGCTGTTTTAGCATTTTCGCTAAAATATCATGAAAAGTCAATAGCAGAACAGCAAGAATATGGTGCAAATATCAATCAACTATCTAATGGACGATATACTTTTTCTAATGTCGTATCATCATCTTCAACTTGGGGAACTAATGCAGAAGCACTATTAGATTACCAAAGAAATTCTGTAAATTTTATACTTGAATCAAATACAGTAGCCGTAATACACACTCACTGGCGCGATGATGGAAATATATTATTCTCATATCCTCAAGATTATAGAATAGTAGATGAAGGTAGATATAGAGCATATCTTGTAAACCGTTTTGGTAATGTTTATGTATCATGGCCTAAAGGAATAAATGATCATGAGTATCCTGCCTATATTTTTTCTGTAAATTAATATTAAGGATGTGCTATTATGAAATGTAATCTATATAAAATTATAAGTTTATTTACTATGCTATCTCTGTTTTTAGTTTTTTTTATTGCATGTACAAATAGTCAACAAATAAGTAAAACGAAGCCGCTTTCTACTGAAGATGCTTTTTCATATTATTTATCGAAAAAATATTATATAAATAATGGATTAACAGATGATTTAGAGTTAACAAAAGAACAAGCATTAAAAGTGGGTCGTGCATATTTGTTGTCATATTACCAGATTGATGATTCAATAGAGTTAGAAGCATTTGATATGGAGGATACATGGAAAATCAATATGAAGATGCCAATGACGATGACGGGAGGAGGGTATTATGTCGTTATTGATAAAAGGAATGGTATGATATGGTCTATTGGCATAGATGAATAAAAGTAAAAGTGTAATCAAGAAATAAGAACCGTTGGGAAAAATTCAAATTAGGGCAAGTGGTACAGGAAACGGACGCGGTGGGAGGAGTAAAGACCGCAGCGTATGACTACCTGGGGAACGTGACAGGCGGCCTAACGAAAGCAGGTGAGACCATCACGAACACCTACAATGACTGGAACCTGCCGGTGCTGCAAAGTGTCACAAGCACCAACCCAGACACAGGCCAAACCCAAACGGACAGCCGCAGCTACACCTATGACAACCTAGGGAGAAAGACCAGCGCCACGAACGAAACGGGTACGGCGACATATGAATATGACGGCTTTGGCCGCCTAATCAAGGAAACAGACGTGACGGGGGCGGTGAAGGAATATACCTACGACGAAAACGGCAACCGTTTGACGTTCAAACTGACGATAGACGGCACACAGCAAATGAATGCCACCTATACGTATGACAAGCTGAACCAGCTGACCAGCGTGACCATCGGCGGGGACACGACAACATACGGTTATGACGATAACGGGAACATCCTGAACAAAACCACAGGGGAATTGGTAACGGCATATACGTATAACAATGGGAATATGCTGACGGAGATGGAAACAACCCACCCAGACCAAAGCGGGGCGGTAAGCAGCTATACAGCCACCTACTATGTGGATGGAAATGTAAAGTACAAACGAGAAGATTTGCAGGAAATGAACTATTATTATGATGGATTGAACCGTATCTATATGGAACAGAACAACGATGGATCAATCGAATATATGTACGATGCCTATAATAACATCATTGAGAAAGTGTATGCAAATGCAAGAGATGGGTTGTACTTCCTGTATGATTATGAGTATAATGCAAATAACCAGCTAGTATTGGAAACAGAGGAAGAACGTGATATAAATAATGAACCAGGTGTGCAAACTAATACGTGGTATGGACATGATGCAAATGGGAATATAACCTATCAAATCCAGAACTATCAGTCTACGTTTGAGAGAGCATCGAACCAGGGACTCCGGATTGGGCTATTAGGTGAGGATAAGCCAGCGGAAGGGGCGGTGAAATGCTATACCTACAACGGCTTTGGGCAGCAAACGAAAGCAATCGTCAATGACAAGGTAGCGGAATATGCATATAATCCAGACGGACTTCGTGTAAGCAAGGCCGTCAATGGAGAAACGACAACCCATATCCTGGACGGAGCCAATGTGGTAGCAGATATCCAAGGAACGTCTATCTCTAAGTATAATCGCGGACGAGGGTTAATTTCCATAGAACAAGGTGCCGACAAAGGGTATTACGTATTCAATGGCCATGGAGATATAACGTCAATAGTGGACGGTTCCGGAACAAAATCCAAGGGATATTGTTTCAGCGCGTACGGGGAAAACATGCTGGAAACTGGTAGCGGCCAATTCGCCAACCCGTTTGGCTACGCCGGGGAATACACGGATGAAGAGACCGGCAACATCTATCTGCGGGCCAGATACTATGACCCAAGCACGGGGCGGTTCCTGAGTGAGGATCCCATCAAGGATGGAGACAACTGGTACACCTATGCTGGGAATAACCCGGTGCTGTATATTGATCCGTGGGGGTTATGGATGCCAGGAGATGAGAAATTGGATCAATTGTCTCAATTTGTAATCCAATATTATACAAGGGTATGGGAAAATACAAGATCAGAAGAGGAAAAAAATGCTGCACACAACGCGGCCGAAGCAATTAGACAGGGTGCACAGGTAAATGGTATATGTTATGATGATATGGTGCATTATATTCAAAAAGGATATGCAATTTGTCAATGGGTAGATATCGTAATTATTGAAAGTTATGGAAATCCAAACCCACTTACACAAGATGAAGCCCTGGAACGAGCTCTAGAATTAGAGAAAAATGGTTTACCAGTTCGATATAAAGATGCTCCAATTCTTGAACCTGGTGATATTAATTACAAAACATTATATGAAGTATTAGCGACTTATGGACCACAGCGAGCAATGTATAAACCAATGTCAGGATCCCCCCATTCAGTAGTTTTGGCAGGTGTAATAGAAGTAAACGGGGAAGTTTTTACGGTTAATCCTAATGATGTATCTGCTTTAGGGACGACTAATTGGGCGAGTTACGGGCCATTGACACAGGGTGGTAAATTTAGTGTAATGACACTTGATGAATTTATGACACAATATGCAGAAGATACCGGATATAATTATAATTTTGAAAAAATATCAGTAGATGACTATAGGGTGGTACAAGGAGGTTGACAGTATGAAAAAATATATTCCATTTTTATTATCCTTAGTTGTTATAATGAATTTTACTATAAGTATAGTTAAAGCCGAACAACCGTTACAAGATCGGAAGAGCCGTTACACCATGAAGAGGGAAAAGTTACGGTTGCATATATTCCGACTGAAAAGCAGGATGCTTTTTATCATTATATGGAAATGGGAGGAGGAAAAATATATAATATAGCAGAATATAGTGGATCATTTGAATCTACATATGCAGAAGATGGGAGAAAAGTGCTAATATCAGCTGGATTTCAATATTTAAAACAAGTCGTTTGTGAAAAAAGTGAAGAGTATACTCCATGGTTATTTGGTTGGCACTGGGTTTCAGTTTATTCAACATATGAAGTTTATAATTATATAGGACAGACTTCTAATATT
Source organism: uncultured Clostridia bacterium (assembly GCA_938005345.1). Lineage (GTDB taxonomy): Bacteria > Bacillota > Clostridia > RUG12999 > RUG12999 > JAAWTG01. The sequence continues at coordinate 1,306 of CALLNG010000357.1, read as the reverse complement.
CAGAAATTACTTATAGATAAAGGAATAGACTGTGAGATTAATGATTACATGATTTTATCTATAGCAGCGTATGTTCCGCCAGTAATATGGGTAGATACAAATAAGGGGATTTATTATATTGGATTAACCAACATGAATGAAAACGATATTTTTAGAGGGTGGATAAGAGTCACTCCTAACTATACGTATGATGTATATCGTACAGACCAATTATTAAGTATAATAGATGCAGAATATATAAAGTATCAAAAATATCCGCCAGATATAACTATAGATAGAAGACGAGTAGACATTTCTCCACCAGCCGTTTTAAAAGCAGACACCATTTTAGTGCCAGTACGTGAGTTATGTGAGAAAATGGGAGCAACTGTTGATTGGGATGAGGAGGCTCAAACGGTGGCCATTAAAAAAGACAGTATAATAATTTTTCTTACAATTAACAGTACTACAGCGATATTAAACGGTAAAAAATGCGAATTGAACGTTGCACCAGAAATTGAAGAAGGTAAAACTTTAGCACCGATTCGTTTTATTGCAGAAAGTTTTGGATATAATGTCAATTGGGTTGATGGGGGTGATTTAGCCAGAAGTCTAGTTGAAATGGAAATAAGAAGCGCAATTGCCGAATCCTAACAGTAAATCGATCAATCCCTATTGTCAAATAAGCACGTATCAGCCAATCACAGAAAATACGATACGGCAGGAACAAGGGTTAGATAGCCGGATAGCGTATTCTACATTTGATAAAAATGGGAATGCTTTAGGAATGCCATAATTTGAAGGAGTTAACAGAGGTGAACGAAATAAAGTAGTAAAAGGAGGAAGCAGGAATGAGAGTAATTTGTATAGCTATTGTAATAGCAATGATGAGTACATTTTGTGTATATGCAGACGAGACAGAATATGAACAAAATATGGAGGTGATTTCCAGATGCGGTGTCATGCAGGCCTACTATTTTGAATCGCCAGATACAGTATCGCGCTACGAATGTTTAAATGCCATTATGAAAGCGATTGGAATTGTAGAAGATTACAGCGGAGATGGTGGCAAGTACTTGTTAGCGCAGGAGGGGGGGATAATTAGTGATAAAGCTTACCGGGACGGTGATGGTGATTTTTTAGTAGGGCCAGATGGGAACGCGTTATATGCAGTGGAGGGGCATCCATTAATACTAAATCGGAATGGAACACTTTATGATCCCATAAAATACAAGGAGAGGGGACGAACAGGAATTAATTTTGCATTTGCATATGGTATAGCAAACGGAGAGTTTTATAACGGACGGCGGTATTTCTATTTTGAACG
>CALLNG010000356.1 GCA_938005345.1 uncultured Clostridia bacterium | reverse complement strand
TATCAGTACATTCTGTTTCATATATGGATGTTCCTTTCTGCTAACATCATTGGTTTTTGCGGCCTTTACGGGCTGCGGAGTATGGTTCATTTGATTTGTTGGAACGCTGGCTGTGGATTGCGTAATTTGGGGCATTGCCCCTATTCTATTGGGTTTGGCTGCTCCTGTACCTCCATATCCAAAATCGCCTGGTACTGGTCCCAAACTGCGGGGCCGGTATTGTTTTGCGGCGCACCGGGCGTACTGCGTCCGCTGCGGATTTGCTCCAGCAGCAGGCCGCGCAGCCACCGGACTTTGTCCGGACATAGCGCTTGCAAATTGCACGATTCGCGCAAATCCCCGTCCAGCCGGTACAGCTGCACCGGCGGCAGCCCGGTGGATTTGTCCCGGTACGATGGTTTGCTCCAGCCGCCGGATCCGGGGCACAGTTCCAACTTCCAGTTGCCGCTGCGGATGGAAAAAGAACCGTCAATGGAATGGTGCACCAGCGTCTGGCGCACGGGCTGCTGCCCGCCCTGCCACAGCGGCAGATTACTCACGCTGTCCTCCGCCGCATCGTCCGGCAGCGGCACGCCCAGCAAATCTGCCACCGTTGCCATAAAGTCCGTCAGGCACACCATTTGGGCGCAAACCTGCCCAGCGCGGATTCCTTGCGGCCAGCGCACCAGCAGCGGAATACGGTGCCCTCCTTCGTAGATATCCGATTTCATGCCGCGAAACAAATAGCTGGGGTTGTGCCCTTCCGCCAGCAAATGGGGATAATCCGCTTCCGGCGAGCAGCCATTGTCCGATGCGAACACCACAATGGTGTGATCCGCCTGCCCACTTTGGTCTATCTGCTCCAGCAGCTTACCCACCATGCCGTCGCACATCAGCACATAGTCGCCGTATGGTCCCAGGCCGGATTTGCCCTGGTATTCCTTGGAGGGCAAAATGGGCGTGTGGGGCGCATTCAGCGGAAAATAGATAAAATATGGACGGCCGGACGGCTGCCGCATCACGTCCAGCACGCGCTGCGTCAGGGTTTCCAGCACTGTTTCGTGCCGGAAATCCGGCGCGGCAGCGCCGCCGCGCCACCAGTCCCCCCGGCCCGCTTGGCGTTTGTTTTCGCTCCACCGCGTGGGAAGCTGCGTAAAATGGTCGTCCTGTATGTACGCATAGGGCGGCATGTCCAGCGATGCACTGATGCCAAAAAACGAATCAAACCCACAGTCCACCGGCCCGCGCCGGATGGGTCCTGCGCACGTGGGCGGTACCTCCAGTTTCCCGGCCGTGTCCTGCCTCGGCCCCGCCGTTTGCAGCGGCTGAAGCGCCGGCGGAAATTCCAGCCCCAAATGCCATTTCCCAATGCAATAGGTCCGGTAGCCCTGCTGGCGCAGCAACTGCGCCACGGTCAGCCTGCCGCGCTCAATCAACGGCTCCGCATAGCCGCCGCCCACACCGGATTTGCGCGCGGAACGCCAGTTATAGCGCCCTGTCAAAATGCTGTAGCGCGAGGGCGTACACACGGCGGAGGAGGCGTGCGCATCCGTGAACGCCATACCTTCCCCTGCCAGCCGGTCCAGGTTGGGCGTGTGCAGCTTGCCCTGCGGATTCAGGCAGGAAACGTCGCCGTAGCCCAGGTCGTCCGCCAAAATATACAAAATATTCGGCTTTCCCTGCATGTCCATTTTTCATCCCCCGTTTCTATTTTGCTCTTTACAATCTTCATTATATCAGGTATACTAAAAGAAAAACATAGGGAAAGGGATGAAAAACATGTCAAAAAGTACGGCGCTGGACGTGCTGCGGGACTTGCTGTGCGCCGCGGCAAAGGACCTCATGTTTCAGGTGCGGCAAAGTTTTTCCTTTCAGGCGGGGCCGTGGTGGCACATCCAGGGGCGGGTGAAAGAGGATTTGTTTTTGGCCTATGTGGTAAGTGGGCGCGGGCGTTATCTGACGGACACCGCAGCGTATGACATGACGCCAGGCCGGGTGTTTTGGATTGGCAACGGCGTACGCCACAGCGCCGTCATTGACGAGGCGCAGCCCCCCGTGCTGCTCACGATTCATTTTCAGGCGGTCTCCCACCCAGACGGTACGCCGCGGCCGCTCTCCCAGCCGCTGCTGTTGACAGCGCAGCCCGATCCCAGCTGCGGGATGCAGCAGGCGTTTGCGCACGTGTATGACAACATGCAGCGCCCTCAGCCCTGGAGCGCGGCGCTGGGCCACGGCAATGTGCTGCAAATTTTATCCCTGCTCTATCAAACGCTGGCGGAACATCCTCCGCAAAGCGTGCCCATCCCGCACGAGCTACAGGCTGCGGAAACATTTTTGCGTCAGCATACCTACCAGCAGGTCTCTATCCGTACGCTGGCGCATCAAGCCGGGTACAGCGAAAAATATTTCAGCGCCCTGTTCCGCAAATACTACCGCGTTTCGCCCAAGCAATACCACACCCGGCTGCGCATGCAAGCCGCGTCCTGCTTTTTGCAGGAAACAAGCATGACGGTAGCAGAAATTGCACAGGCATTGGGGTATGCCGATGCGTTTAGCTTTTCCAAACAGTTCCGCCGCTTTACGGGTTTGCCGCCCCGCACGGTGCGGGGCGGCAAACCTGCGACATAAAACAAGGGTGGAATCTTTTGCTTTGATTCCACCCCTGTTTTTTACAGCAACGTTCCCTGCCGCTCTGCTCTGGTAAGTGCTATTCGTATTTATGATGGCAAATCAAACACCTGAATTTGCAGGCTTTCGTCACCGGGCTGCCCCGTGATCAGGCGCAGCTGGTACGAACCTTCGATGCGTTCATCCAGGTGCACAGTCTGCTGCTCCTCCGGATGCTCTCCGCGGGCAATTTCATAATATTTGCTGCCGTCAAACGCCTCCACCTGGTACTTGTCTATGCCGCTTCCGCAAAA
>CALLNG010000355.1 GCA_938005345.1 uncultured Clostridia bacterium | reverse complement strand
CAATCCACACAAAACATGGTCCAACCCGGCAGACTTGGATTTTTCGAGAGCAGCCAGCAAGTTTGCCGCCGACTTTTCTCCCATCCGTTCCAGCGAGATTAGCTGCTCTGTAGTCAGATGATATAAATCCGCCACATCGTGAATGAGGTCATGCTCCAATAATGATTCTATCACAGCGGGACCCAATCCGTCAATATCCATTGCCCCTTTTGAGGCAAAATGAATGATGTTGCGCAGGCGCTGCGCGGGACAGTTGCTTCCCTGGCAGCGGACTGCCGCCTCACCTTCCTCTCGCAGCGTATGCGCGCCGCATTCCGGACAGGTGTCCGGCATTTCAAAAATAATTTCGTTGCCCGTGCGTTTTTCCGGCAGGCTTGCCACCACTTCCGGAATAATTTCACCCGCTTTTCGCACGATGACTGTATCGCCGATACGAATATCTTTGTCACGGATATTGTCAATGTTGTGCAGCGTGGCACGGGACACCGTCGTTCCCGCCAGACGGACCGGCTGCAAAATCGCGTTAGGTGTCAGCACGCCTGTTCGCCCTACCTGCACTACAATATCCTGTAGTACGGTTTCTTTTTGTTCCGCCGGAAATTTGAAGGCCGCTGCCCACTTGGGATATTTGGACGTGGTTCCCAACTGCTCCCGCAGTGCTAGCTCATTCACCTTCACTACCGCGCCGTCAATTTCATACGAAGTGGTCCCCCGTGATTCCCCTATTTGTTCGATATGCTGGTAAATACCGTCAATACCTTGCTTGACGGCAATATCATCTATCACGGAAAATCCACAGTCCCGCAAATACCGTAGGCTCTCAAAGTGGGTCTGAAACGTCTTTCCCTGTGCCTGCTGCACATTAAACACAAAAATGCGCAGTCCGCGCGCACGCGTCACCTCGCTGGACAGTTGCCGCAGGGATCCCGCCGCGGCATTGCGCGGATTGGCAAAGGTGCTTTCCTCTGCTGCTTCCCGCCTTTCGTTGAGCGCTAAAAATGCTTCTGTCGGCATATAGACCTCGCCGCGCACCTCCAAAAACGGTGGCGCATGTTTGATTGCCATAGGGATTCCCCCCACCGTTTTGAGGTTTTCTGTCACATCTTCCCCCACCAGGCCATTGCCTCTGGTGGAACCTCTTACAAATTGACCATCCCGGTATTCTAGCGAAACAGATAATCCATCAATTTTAGGCTCTACACAAAAATCCACCGGACCGCCCACCGTGGTCTCTACCTTTTGGATAAACTCTTCCAATTCTTCCTTGGAAAAGACATCCATCAGGCTCTGCATTGAAACAGTATGCTCCACTGGCGAAAATTGTTCCGCCACCTGGCCAATCACACGGTGTGTCGGAGATTCTGGGTCATCAAACTGTGGGAACGCTTCTTCTAGTTGTTCCAGCTCCCGAAGCATAGCGTCATATTCAAAATCAGAAATTTCCGGCGCATCCTGGTTATAGTATTTATCGCTGTGATATAGCAGCTGCTCCCGCAAAGACCGGATTTTTTGTTTTGCTTCCTTTTCCTGCACGATTCATCTCCGCCTCATCTCAAAATAATTTTATTCCGCTGGTGTATGCGTTGCTGCCGGAGTCCCCGACTGCCGCGGGGATTGTGCCGGCTGCTGCGTAGCCCGCGGAGACTGCGTTTCTTCCGCATCTTCTGTGCGCGCTGGAGCCACACTCTGGGTTGGCTTTGGCGTAGCGGTCGGCATCACCTGGGGCACTGCATCCACCGCCGCTTTGATTTCCTCCCGCAACGCACTGGCCTCCTGCTGGATTGCCGCGACCATCTTACTGCTTTGATATACCTGTACCACCAAATAGACGTTTACAATAGCCAGCAACAAAATACAAATACTAAACGCCGCCGTGATGTTGGATACCCGTTTGGAAAGGCTGTGGAACACTTTGTTGCGCAGTTCCACTTCTTTGTCCACTGTCCGCGTCAAATTTTCCCGCAGCCGCAGGTCAATGCTGCGTCCTGTCATATCATATAAGTAAAATCCTTTTACCCGGCGCCATTTCTCTTTTTCACAGATATAAACCCGCTCCACATTGGCAATAGGGTCGAATACAAACAAAATGTTGCCTGGTTCATTAAAAAAACCGTTTTGCAACAGAATATCCTGCTCAGTGGGATGCACATCTGGGTGTGTGCTATAACTGCCCAAAATCGTCAAATTGGGATAGAGCATTTCCCGCTCCTGTTTGATGCGGTCCCAAGAATCCGTCGTAAAAGATGGCGCTTCCACACCGTCACCACCAGTGTACACCGCTTCCAACAAGGCCGAAATATAGATCTCATTCTCCTTCTTTTCCCCGAGCAAGACGCCGCGCGCACCATCTGATGCGCCGCCTTTTCCAAACTTCAAAATCTTTAAGTACGCAGCATATTCAATGTACACCCGTTTCTCGTCCTGCTGCCCAATCAAGATGACCTTTTGTGGATTTGTTTCAGCCATTTTGCTTTGCCCCTCCCATCTGTTTGCGGTCCGCCAAAATCAACCGCCGCATAGCTTCTACTGCCACTTCGATACCGCGCTGCGTCTCATAAACAATCGTATCGGACAATCCCTCATCCCGGCGTATTTGGTTTCCCATCACATTAAGCACAGCGCCCACACGTACGTTTAACGTCGCGCCTACAACGAATAGTGCCGCTGTCTCCATTTCCGATGCCAGCACACCTCCCATTATCCAGGCTCGGCGTTTGTTTTCCAGTTCATATCCAACCGGTTTTTTTGCACCCTCGTGTTCACCATAAAAGGAATCTTTGCTTTCCACAACACCAGTATGGAAGCGGTATTGCTTTTGCCGTGCCGCCTCTACCAAAGCATTGGTGACAGTAAAATCCGCTACAGCAGGAAATTCCAGCGGCATATACTCCCGCGTGGTACCTTCCATCCGCACCGAACCTGTCGCAACTACCAAATCGCCGCCTAAAACATCCCGGTGGTAACCGCCGCATGTCCCAACACGGATAAAAGTATCAGCGCCGACATGCACCAATTCTTCCAACGCAATTGCTGCGGATGGCCCGCCGATTCCTGTAGACGTCACCGCAACCATTTCCCCTTCCAGGGTTCCACGCCATGATGTAAATTCCCGGTTTTGGGCCACCTTTTCTGGCTGCTGTAAATACTGCGCAATTGCTTCGCAGCGTCCCGGGTCTCCCGGCAAAATCACATAACGCCCAATATCTCCCTGTTTGACATGGATATGATATTCACTGCCCTGGTTATAAATCATGGGACATTCCTCCTGTATTCTTGTTCGTTATGCAATGGTACGGCTCACCTGGTACAGTCCAGCATAAATGCCATCCTGTGCTAGAAGCTCTCGGTGGGTTCCCCGCTCGGCAATTCCATCGTTTGTCAAAACAATAATTTCATCTGCGTTCTGTACGGTAGACAAACGGTGCGCTACTACAATTGTAGTCCGGTCGCGGCTCAGTTCTTCTAATGCTTTTTGTATCATCAATTCCGTCACATTATCCAGCGCCGAAGTTGCTTCATCCAAAATCAAAATCGGCGGATTCTTGAGAAAGACGCGCGCAATGGAGACACGCTGTTTTTGTCCGCCGGATAGTTTGATGCCGCGCTCACCGATATAGGTATCATATCCATCTTCCAGCCCCATGATAAAATCATGTAAATTTGCTTTTTTCGCCGCCTCCACTACTTCTTCGCGCGTCACTTCATGTCCATCTTGCCAGCCCCCGTACGCGATATTGTCATAAATGGTGCCGGTGAATAAAAAAACATCTTGCTGCACGATTCCAATGTGTCCGCGGAGAGAATCCAACGTAATTTCTTGAATATCCCTGCCATCTATGGTAATTTTTCCACTGTCAACCTGATAAAACCGTGGAATCAAATGGCAAAGCGTGGTTTTCCCACCGCCGCTTGGCCCCACCAATGCCACCGTGGTTCCCTTCCGAATGTTCAAATTGATTCCACTTAGTACCTCAGAGCCGTCCTCATACGTAAAGCTGACATTCTCAAACCGGATATTACCCTCTACACTTTCCAGCGGTTTTGCCGTATCGTGATCCTTTTCTTCTTCCACATCCATTAATTCCTGGAACCGTTTGAATCCCGTCATACCGGATTGGTACTGTTCTACAAACTGCACTAATTTACGTACTGGATTCAAAAACAGGTTCACGTATAATAAATATGCAACAAATTCTCCCGCATTAATCCAACCGTAATACGTAAAAACGCCGCCGGCTACAAATACTACCACGTTGAGCAGATCAATAATAAAATTCATGCCGGAAAAAAACTCTCCCATGACCTTATAGGAAAACTCCCGTGCCCGGCGAAATGCATTATTGTTTTTATTAAATTTCTTCATTTCCTGCTGAGTATTGACAAATGCTTTTGTCACCCGCACACCTGCAATGCTATTTTCCAACGTCGCATTAACCTCTGCCACTTCTACCCTTGTTTTGGTAAAAGCTTCGTTCATGCGCAGCCGTTTTTTAATAGCAAACCACACCAACACTGGCAAAAATGCAAAAATGATAATGGTCAGCCATAAATTCATGCTTGACATCAGAATAAAGGAGCCAATCAACATCAAAATGGACAAAAACAAGTCCTCCGGCCCGTGGTGCGCGAGTTCTGACACATCCATCAAATCATTAATCATCCGTGACATGATGACGCCTGTTTTGTGGTTGTCAAAATACGTAAAGGGCAGGCGCTGTAAATGTTTAAATACCTTTTCCCGCATATCCGCCTGCATTCTCACGCCCACAACGTGACCATAATATTGCATACAATAGTTCAAAACCGCCTTGACTAGATAAATTCCAAGTAGCACCGCTGCCCAGAAGCAGCATTTGCATTTGGCGGTTTGGAATGTAGATATTAATCATGTTGCGCGTAATGATAGGGTAGAATAATTCGCTGATAGATACCACAAACGCACAGCACATATCAAAAATAAATAAATTCTTATGCGGTTTATAGTATTGGATAAACGCTTTCCACAATTTGTATCATTCCCCTTTTTCTATTTCTTCATGCCATGGTTTCCGAAAAATAC
>CALLNG010000354.1 GCA_938005345.1 uncultured Clostridia bacterium | reverse complement strand
CGAAAATATGTGGAGGATAAGAAATTGAAAATTATAGAGGTAAAAGACAGAACTACATCGTTGATAGAACAGCTACTGGTAGTGTGGGAGAGCTCTGTAAAGGCAACACACCTCTTTCTATCAGAGAACGAAATAGAAAACATTAAGAAGTATGTACCACAAGCATTAAAAGAAATACCTCATTTAACTATTGTAGAAAACGACAATCAAATTCCTGTGGGGTTTATGGGTATTGTAGAGCAGCATCTTGAAATGCTCTTTATCTCTCACGAAGAAAGAGGAAAAGGATTAGGTAAAGAATTGCTTAAATATGGGATAGAAAAATATTCGGTTAATGATTTAGCAGTTAATGAACAAAATCCTCTTGCTAAAGGTTTCTATGAACACATGGGATTTGAAGTTTATAAAAGAACAGAGTGTGATGAACAAGGCAATCCATACCCACTTTTATATATGAAATTGAATTGATCTGTACGATTACACAAACGAATCTGCTAGAATATTCACAGGGTATGGAAAGGCTGTATGTATAGGTCTGAGCCTCCTGATCAAAGATATGGTTCATTCTTATATATAATAGAAAAGGCAATAGAAGAAGATTATGTGCAATCAAGCTTTTGTAGATACCATTGGTCATCAGAATTTTCTGAAACAGGCTTGTAATATGAATGTTATCAAAGGTAGGTGTACAGTTCCCACTGGAGAATCCATTACCTACCCATTTGTTGGAATCAGGACTACAAGGGACTCATAGATAAGCATGAATAGATTACTATAAGCAGAATATGCGCAGGAGGATGATGGTGAAAAACAGGAAAAACAGAAAATCCAGTTCCAATGATAAAATCGCATGGGGCCTGATTTTGGGATTTATGGGCGGACTATTATTGGATAATATAGCACTTGGTTTAGTGGTTGGGCTGCTGATTGGCAGCTTGCCTGAATGTATAGAAAAGGGAAAGTAATAAACCAGAATGAAAGAAGGATAACATGGATGAATTTACGATCAATGAAATGAAAGAAATGCAGCTGATTTTGCAAGAGAAATATAAAGATAAATGGGAAGGTATTTCTGTTCTAGCAGGCAGGAACAAGCTGCTTTGGATGATTGGAGAAATAGGCGAAGTCATAGACATCGTAAAAAAGCATGGGGATTTTGAAGCGGCTCATCAGGAGCAAAAAAAGCTCGCGGCTAAGGTGGGAAATCGCTACGGCGTTACGCCCTTTGTTTCTTTTGAAATTTCCGACGCGGGGGAACATAAAAATTGCTTTTCCACCTGCGTTCCTACCATTGATTATGCAGAACAAAACTTTCAGGTTTCCAACATGGACGCAGTAAAGCATGTAAAGAAGCATGGCGGCATTTTTGCCATCAACCATCCGCTGGCCATTCAAGTGCTGAAACGGCAAAATTTTTCAGAAACACAGAGAAGTAAAACAGTAGCAAAAATGGCGGCGTGCCTTTTGGCAAACCATGCCTATGGGGCACATTTAATTGAAGTAGGCTTTCCCTGCGGGCGAAACGGGTTTTCTTTAGAGGAATATGTCATGCTGTGGGATTTGCTCTCCATGGGCGGGCTGTTTCTTTGCGGATATGGCAGCAGCGACAGCCACAGAAACAACGACGGCTGGTTTAATGGCAACAATTTTGCAACATACCTTGCGGCGCCGCAGGATTTGTCCCATCCCATCGGCGAGGCGGTGTTCACCCGTTCTATGAAACAGGGGATGGCCTATACGGGGAACCCGGTGAAGATAAACGGCGAAGTTCGGTTTGAAACCACAGACGGCTATCAAATGGGAACTATCTTGAAAGCGGAAGAAAGCAGCGAGGTAGAGATAGAATTCTTCATGGAACACACCGAGCCCGGCTGGCAGTTCCGGCTCATTGAAAACGGAAAAACTTGTGCGTCTGTAACGCTTGACGGAGGCACATTTACAACAAGGTCTGTTCTGCGGACTGGTCTTACCACCGTGAGCTTTCAGCGGGTGGAAGTTTACGATGAAACCGGAATGTGCATTTTGCTGACAAATCCAATTTACATTGTGAGATCAGACGAGGCGGCGTTTGAAATTCCAAACTGCCGCCTTGCAGAAAGGGAGGGCAGGCAATGAAGTTTTATATCACCCGGCACGGCCAGGTAGCGCCGAAAGAAAACTACGGGGACGCGCAGTTCCCGGCAGGCGATCCTCCACTGACGGAACTGGGCCGCGCGCAGGCGTCGCGGCTGGGAGACTATATGCGCCACATTGGATTTTGCGGCCCGCTTTACACCTCACCCTATGCCAGAACAATGGAAACCGCAGAAATCATTGCGGACAAAACAGGTTCAAAAATTATTCCCACTGCGTTCATGCGGGAAATTTTGAAGTCAGAGTGGGTTCCGGGAACATTTCATGGCATGCGGTTGGAGCAAATTCAAAAACGGTTTCGCCATGTGGACGCAAGCGCAGGTCTTCCTTATCCGTGGTGGAGTCCTCATTCCGATACTGAGGAAGACGTTTTGGCGCGTGTAAGCAAGGGTTTTTTGGAATTGAATCCCCAGGAGGATGCAATGTTCGTGGGACACGGCGCTTCTGCAGGGCATTTAATTCATTTTTTGAACATTCCGAAAAAAAGCGGACGCAATTTGTGCAATTGCAGTCTTTCTATTTTAGACACGGAAGACCCAAAAAACTCTCTGTATTTTGACACGGCGCACCTGCCGTATAAAATGGTGGGCATGAACACCGTTATGCTGTCAGACTTGGACGGGGAGAAAATGAAAATAATTATGAAGCGCGGAATCAATGTGCCAAAAGAGCTTTCCGCTTCCAACTCCTTAAAGCTGCTCCACATTGGGGATACATCGTCCTTTACATATCCATATTATCAAGAACTGATTTTAAAAGTGAAGCCCGACATCATTCTACACACAGGCGATATGGTGGACGAGGTAAAAGCGGGCAGAATGATTGGCACAAGGGAGGAGTATGAAGCCGGATTGATTCAAATTGCAGACATATTAAAAAATTCCGGCGCAAAAGAAATTTACGTTGTGCCCGGAAATAACGATTTGCCGGAACTTATTAAAAAACATGCGCCCTTTGCGAAAGTGCTGCCACCGGACACGCAGCTGAAAATCGGCGGCATTACCTGCACCGTGGCCCACGCCTGGTATGAGGTAAAAACCAAAAGTGAGTGGTATTTTTATGGCCACGGAACGAGCGGAGAGCCGTGGAAGCCGGAACAAAACGACAAAAACGGCGTTTGCCATTTCAACGCAGTTTGGGGACCAAAGGCATTTTTGCTGCCGGAGAGAAAATTATATGAATTCAGCCGCCCGGAGGACTTGGAGCTGTAAAAAAAGAAGCCTGCTAGACAGCAGGCTTCTTTTTAATAAAACGTTGCGACCTGTTCTTTTGGCTGAGGTGCGTGCACCAGGCTTTCTGCATAAAGCACCGGCCCTTTCCCCTCATATAGCTTGTGATATTCATACCGCAAAGTGGCGGTAACCAGCATCCAGTCCCGGCTTTTAAACATGGTGCCCTTTGGCACAATGCACAGCATGCCGCCATAGGAAATGTCGTCTGCACAGCAGGTCATAATGTGCCGGCCAATGAGGCAAACGTCTTTGGGCAAGGTGTTGTTGTGGGCGATAATGCCCTTAAACTTAACAGTTTTACCCACATATTTTTTTACGTCCTCTGAAACATCGCGGTACCACAGGGCAAAATCCTCGTCTTTAATGGCGATAACCGGTGCGTCCACGTCAAAGGGGAGCGGATCTTCAATCTCGTCATATTCCACATGCCCGTCAGCATATTCAAACGCAATGTTGGCGCGGCGGGAGGTGGCGCGGACGATTTTGTGAAACATCTCTTTATCGGTTTCCTCTGTAGTGCGGTTAAAAATTACAACCTCGCAGCTTTTTAGCTTGTCCACCACGAGAGAGCGCATGTTACTGTTGTAGTTCAAAAACGTTCCAGCGTCTGCAAAAAACATTTCCTGCACAACCGTGCAGGTTTTCGGCAGGTTGTTGTAAAGGGAGTCTAACTGCCACATGCCGTTAAACTCCACGATTACGCGCTCTGGCTTGTGCTTTTTAAACAGAGAAGAAATCCATTTTCCCGTAAGGTCTGATTCATTTTCCACGGATTCAATAAACACGTTTTTCCCTGTAAAGCGGGAGAGGTCAAATTCTTCAATCCCTTCCTCGCACAGTAAAAGCAGAGTGCGCTCGCCGTCGTTAAACCGTGCGTCCTCCAGTGTTTCCTGAATAAATTTTGTTTTGCCAGCCTCTAAAAAGCCTGTAAAGATATAAACCGGAATTTCCATTGTTACAACACCCTTCTTATTCGTCTAACCCAAAGAGCTTGCGGATTTCGCCGTCTTTTATGCCGGCGCCGATTACGCAAATCCGCCCGGTGATGTCGGCCGCGCCTTCGCGCACATCGGGCGTGCCGGGGACATAATCAAAGTGCAGCCAGTTTCCGTCTTTCTCTGGCACAATGCCTTTTGCACGCAGAATAACGCCAAATTTTTCTTCGTTGTTAAATTGCGACAGCATAGAAACAAGCTCGTCTTTGGAGAACTGTTTTGTAGTTTCTGTTCCAAAACTTTGGAACACCTCGTCTGCATGATGGTGTCCGTGGTGGTGATGCCCATGGCAGTGCTCGTGTTCCTGCTCGTGACCATGACAGCATTCATGCTCCTGCTCCCCGTCGTGGCGGCAATGCTCATGGTGATGTTCATGACTATGCTCGTGGCAATGATCATGTTCGTGGTCATGCTTGTGCGAATGACCGCAAACCGGGCAGGCGTCTTCTTCCTTGAGCTCCTCTAAAACCCGGCTTATGGTTGACGCGCCCTCAATCGCTTCTAAAAACTGTGCGCCGGAAAGCTGGTCCCACGGGGTGGAAACAATTGCCGCTTCTGCGTTTTGCTCCCGCAGCAGCTTTACGCACTCGGCAATTTTTTCTTCCTTTGCGCCGCCCGTATGGCTTAAAACAATGCACTTGGCATAACGAATCTGGTCGCAGAAAAATTCACCGAAGTTTTTCATATACATCCTGCACTTGTTG
>CALLNG010000353.1 GCA_938005345.1 uncultured Clostridia bacterium | reverse complement strand
AAAAAGAAGGGGTTAGTGTTTGGGCACAAACCGATGCAGACAAACATTTGATGCCGCTGGTTGTGATGACGGAAGAAGAAAATGAAGAATATTCTAATATCATGAAAGATGTTGATGTATTCCGTGAAGAAAAACTGGCGAAGATTATATCGGGCCAAGAATCGGTTGATACGATTGACAGTTATTATGAAACCCTCAAGAGTCTCAACATTGAACGCGCAATTGAATTGAAGCAGCAAGCGTATGACCGATATCTAGAACGCCAGAAGCAACAATAAAAAAGTAGATATTATCACCCCCAAGGCATATTGCCTGGGGGTGATTTGTATATGTAATTTATCTAGGAACTTGCGTTTAAGGTGGAAAATGCCATTAAAATCGAGATGCAACTCAAACAAGGATAGAAAAATGGCCCTTCTTCTTTCGGAAGGGCCATTTCTATCCTAAGTGACATGCAGGGACAAGTACCTGCATATATTTTTTATTGGAAGTTTTGATATAACAGAAGCAGCGCGTTATTTTTAATAATACAGCTGCCATGTTCCTGCAAAATACTGTGAAATAGTGCTCCTTCCAGCACTGGGTGCGCAAATTCACAGAGGTAATTGTCTAAATCTTCTTGGTAAAGGCCGCTGCCGCTCATGCCATGAAAGACAAGGTAGTAGTGACTTTGATATTTGAATAAATCAGTCTGTCCATCTGCAATGCCATGTAAAACCGGGAATTCGACGCAAAACGTACAAACATCGTCAAAAGCATCAAATTGATAGACAAAGACGCGGGAACGGGGAACAGCCGGCCTAGATTTTACTTTGTAACGACGTCCGCTGCGGTTGCTTTGTTCTGAATGAAACTGCGTTTTGGTAATATACATAATGAATGTGGAGTCATCTTTTTGTAGCGCTTCCACAGTAAGTTTACAGTTTTCAAATATGATACCAGTTTCTTGTTCGGCCTGATGCAAAATATCCCAAAACATTTCATTAGCATCCGGGTCTGGATTGGAGAGGGCTTCGCAGGAAATATTCCAACGCAGCATATCTTCCGGACGTAGTGTAATTTTCAATTTATAATCAGAAATACGTTCAATTTTCATTGTCATTCACTTCCTTTTACTGGGCCATGCTAAATGATATTAATACTATACTATATAATACGGAAATTTGCAAGAAAAAGTTTCTGGAAAAAAGTTTTTTTCCAAAGATTGCAGAAAATCGTCCGCAGATGGTTGTATTTCACGAAAAAAAGCGTTATAATGGGAACATATCGTAAATTTTCACCAAAATAAGAGAAAGGGGCAATGTTATGGGACTCTATTCCTTCAAAGGTGGGATTCATCCTGAGTATCACAAGCAGGAAACAGCCTCCAAACCGCTGGAGGTGATGAAACCGCCGGAACAAGTTGTGATACCGATGCTGCAACACATCCGGGTTGTCTGTCAACCGCTGGTAACGAAAGGTGACACCGTGAAAATGGGGCAAAAAATCGGTGAGAGTGACGCTTTTTTATCCGCGCCAGTTCACGCCAGTGTCTCGGGCCAGGTGGTGGCAGTGGAGCCGCGTCCACACCAGAACGGTTCGCACGTCATGAGTGTTGTTATTCAAAATGACTTCCAAGACACGCCTGCGGAGCGAATTTGTGAAAAAGACAGCTTTGCGCAAATGAGTGAGGAGGAAATCCGCCATGTAGTTCGCGAAGCGGGGATTGTCGGTATGGGCGGCGCCGGGTTTCCTGTACATATCAAATTGGATATCCCGAAGGGAAAAGCATGTGATACTGTGATTGTCAACGGGGCGGAATGTGAACCCTATCTTTCCAGTGACCATCATTCCATGTTGGAATATGGTGATGAATTGGTATATGGATTGCAAGCGGTCATGAAAGCGGTAGGGGCGAAAAAGGGAATCATTGCAGTTGAGGATAACAAGCGGGATGCAGAACAGCTTCTTTGCGAAAAAACAAAAGATATAGCAGATATTGAGGTTGCGTTGCTGGAAACGAAATATCCGCAAGGCAGTGAAAAACATATCATAAAAACGGTTTTAGGAAAAGAGGTGCCAAGCGGGGCGTTGCCCATTGATGTTGGGGTTGTTGTGAATAACGTTGATACTTGTATCAACATCTGCCGTGTAATACGCGATGGTATGCCGCCGCTGAAACGTTGTATTACTATTTCAGGTGGGAGTGTACGAGAACCTAAAGTATTAGAAGCGCGAATTGGAACGCCATTTGAAACGTTAGTAGAGGCGGCGGGAGGCGTTGTGGAAGAGCCGCTAAAGATTATTGCAGGCGGACCGATGATGGGACAATGTCAAGCAGATTTAAGTGCGTCCATGGTGAAAACCTCATCCGGGCTGCTCTTGCTTAGTGAGCGGGAAACGGGGATTTTTGAAGAGGGGCCATGCCTGCGTTGCGGGAAATGTGTAGATGCCTGCCCCATGCATCTCATGCCAATGTTACTTTCGGTGGCTGGCCGGAAGAAAAATGTGGAACAGAGCGTAAAACTGCACGCGGTTGACTGCCTGGAATGCGGCTGCTGTACCTATAGCTGTCCTTCACACCGGTACCTTTTGGAGGGTATCCGCATGGCAAAACAACACGCGGTTGCAAGAACATGAGGGAGGGGGCATTATCATGAACGGACAAGTAACATCTTCGCCGCATCTTCACAGCGGAGAGAGTATCCGCGGCATTATGCTGGATGTGATTTTCGCTCTAGTGCCGGCGGGGATTGCAGGCGTATTCTTTTTTGGAATTCGAGCACTGATGATAATTTTAGTTAGCGTGGCAACCTGCGTGTTATGTGAAATGCTGTGGCAATGGCTTTTGAAAAAACCCATTAGCATTGGTGACATGAGCGCTGTTGTCACAGGACTTTTGCTGGCATATAATTTACCGCCAACGTTGCCGCTTTGGATGGCGGTGCTGGGGGCGGCGTTTGCCATTATCATAGCAAAACAAGTGTTTGGCGGCCTGGGACATAACTTCATTAACCCAGCGCTGGCGGGACGGGCATTTTTATTGGCGGCCTTTGCCGGAGATATGACAAGTTGGGTTTCTGCTTCTTTATTCGGTATGGATGCGCAATCGACTGCTACGCCTTTGGCTCTGCTCAAAGCTGGTAATTTAAGCGAAATGCCAGAGATGCTGCAGCTTATATTGGGTAATATCGGCGGCTGTATTGGGGAGACCTCATCTATTTTGCTGCTTTTGGGCGGATTGTATTTATTGGCGCGCCGGGTTATTAAATTGCGTATACCGGCAGCATTTATCGGCACTGTAGCAGTGTTAGCTTTTATTTTCGGAACGGACGGCGGATTTATGCAGCGGCTGCAAGTAACAGGTTACCACCTGTTTTCCGGTGGACTATTTTTAGGGGCATTTTTTATGGCAACAGATTATACCACAACACCGTCTACGCCGCTGGGTCAACTGTTGTTTGGTATCGGCTGTGGTCTCATTACCTGCGTCATCCGCTTTATCGGCGGTTATCCAGAAGGCGTTTCTTATTCTATTTTAATTATGAACGTGGCAGCACCTCTGATTGAACGGCATACCATGCCGCGTGTATATGGCCATGAACGGAAAAAATGGCCATGGAGCAAAAAAGGAGGTGCTGAAGCAATATGAGTAAATGGTTCTCAAAAGACAGTATTTTTCATCCAGGAATTGTGCTAGGCGTTATTGCACTCAGTGTGGGCCTGCTACTTTCCGTAGCAAATTATTTTACCAAAGATACCATTGCAGCAGGAAAAGAAGAAGAAATTGCATCAGCATTGGCACAGGTGTTGCCAACGGCACAGTCCTTTGAAGAAATGCCACCGGATGGAGCAGACGAAACGATTACCGCAATGTATATTGGCAAAGATGCCTCTGGTGAAACTGCCGGCTATTGTGTACAGGCCGAACCAAGCGGATATGGCGGCCCGATTGTAATGATGGTTGGAATTGGAAACGATGGAAGTGTGGAAGGCGTCAACATCACAGAACATAGTGAAACCCCAGGTCTTGGAGCCTTGGCGAGCGAAGAGAAATTTAGCAGACAATATAAAGGTATTAAAGAACCGGCTAAAGTGGACAAGGACGGCGGCGAAATTGAGGCTATTACCGGGGCAACCATCACCTCGCGCGCTGTAACGGAAGGGGTTAATGCTGCTTTGGAGGCTGTGCAGTCTCTTTTAGAGGAAAATGGGATAGGAGGTGCGCAGGGTGAATAAACGTTTGGGCATTATCATCAATGGTTTAATCAAGGAAAATCCCACTCTGGTATTGCTGCTGGGAATGTGCCCGACACTAGCAGTCACAACATCTGTGAATAATGCAGTGGGCATGGGCCTGGCGGCTACCTTTGTGCTGGTTGGCTCCAATGTGGTGGTTTCTCTGCTGAAAAAGCTGATTCCCGATAAAATCAGAATCGCGGCCTATGTTGTGATAATTGCGGGGTTTGTATCTCTGGTGCAAATGATGATGGAGGCCTATGTTCCCGCATTAAACAAAGCGCTTGGCGTTTTTATTCCATTGATTGTGGTTAATTGTATTATTTTAGCAAGGGCAGAATCCTTTGCATCGAAAAATTCCGTCTTGGATTCCTTCCTTGATGGTGTGGGCATGGGATTTGGTTTTACCATAGCGCTAATCTTGATGGCAAGCGTACGTGAAATACTGGGGAATGGTTCCTTTTGCGGTATACCACTGTTTGGCGAAGGATTTCAAGGTGCGACTATTATGATTTTACCGCCGGGTGGATTTTTGACACTAGGTGTGATTATCGCAATCGTTGGTATTATACGGAAAAAAGTTAGTATCAGAAAGGCAGGGAAGGAGCAATGAGCTATTTTACGAATATTTTGGTTATATCCTTGACTGCCATTTTGGTGGAAAACTTTGTTTTGGTCAAATTTATGGGAATCTGTCCGTTTTTAGGGGTATCCAAACAAACCAAAACAGCAGTGGGTATGGGCGGCGCAGTTATGTTTGTTATGACAATTTCTTCCGCCATGACCTGGCTCGTGCAAAAATTCTTGCTAGAACCGCTGCAGCTGGAATATTTGCAAACAATCGCGTTTATTTTAGTGATTGCTGCGCTGGTGCAGTTTGTGGAAATGGCGCTGGAAAAACTTTCTCCCGCTTTATATGAGTCACTTGGAATTTATCTGCCACTTATTACAACAAACTGTGCGGTTTTAGGCGCGGCAATTTTGACGCAGCAAAAAGGCTATGATTTTTTAGAAACCGTTGTCTTTGGATTGTCGGCGGGAATTGGCTTTACGCTGGCAATTGTATTGTTTTCTGGCGTGCGGGAGCGGCTTGAGACCAGTGACATTCCAGAAGCGCTGCAAGGATTCCCCAGCGCATTGATTGCGGCAGCTCTGATTTCCTTGGCTTTCTTTGGATTCCAGGGCTTAAAGCTAGGATAAGAAGGAGGAATATATATGGAAATACTATGGGCTGTATTAGTATTGGGCGGATTGGGAGTATTGCTGGGTCTGGGCCTTGGATTGGCTTCCAAAGTGTTTAAAGTCGACCGGGATATCCGGATTCAAAAGATTATGGAAACACTGCCTTGTGCGAACTGTGGGGGCTGTGGTTTTGCGGGCTGTAGTGCATATGCAACAGCTGTGGTGGAAAAAGGTGCCAATCCGGCTGCTTGTACAGTTGGCGGCGAGGAATGTGCAGCAAAAGTTTCAGAAATTATGGGGGTGGAATCTGTTTTTGAGCGGAAAACTGCCCGTGTAAAATGTGTTGGTGACTGTGAGAATGCACCGGTGAAATTCACATATCACGGTTTGGAAAACTGTGAATCCGTGAATAAAGTGGCGGGTGG
>CALLNG010000352.1 GCA_938005345.1 uncultured Clostridia bacterium | reverse complement strand
TGCGCTTACAGAATCGTACCCGGACAGCCCGCTGCTGCAAAACATGGCGCAGGATTTAGTGGAACTCAACAACAATTTTGCAGAAGGCAAAATAACAGCAGATGAGTATTTTGATGGATTGCAACAAAAAATACAGTCCATTGATTTCAGCGCTGCGGCTTTGCAGTCGGATGAAGCAATGCAAGGGATGTTTGCCGGATTTGCGCAATCTACCACGCAGGGAATCGAATACATTACAAAACAGTTTACTTCCGGCTCTATTTCTGTGCAGCAATATACAAAGTCCCTTACCGAAGCGAATCAAAACCTATTAGATTTATATACTACCTCCAATGATTTGACACAGGTTGATGGGCAATGGGTGAATGCGGCCGGAGAGGTTGACGCATATGCCGCTAGCCTGCAAAATGCGCAGGGGGCACTCGCTGGATTTGACCCATTTATATCTATGTTAACAAGCAATGTCGATTATTTGACCGCACACATGGATAGCTTTGGATATGCTGCATTTACAGCGGCGGATATGGCGGACAGTGCATTTCAAAATTTAGCAATAGATTTTGAAAACTACATGGAACGGCTCTATACAACGAACCAAGAGGCGTTTAATAACATAGTAAATGATACAGCGTTAGCCACAGGCATGATGGTGTCTGATATTACAAATGGTAGCGGAGAAATTACGGACGGCATTTTTCAGAATGATCAGACGTTAAACGCCGGAATTAATTCTGGAATGCAGCAGCTAGGGGAAGCGGTTAACAAAGTGACTAACGCGGCTGGGGATGTCCTTAAGGCGTTAGGGGAAGAAGTTAAGAACCTCCAATTTAGAATTTCATTCACACCAAGCACAGAAGGTGGCGAATTTAATATAGAAAAATGGTTGGATACGGAGGGTAAAGAAGGAATCCGTTTACCGACAATACATTGGGATATAACTGGTAGCGGTGCAGAAAATATCGGGAGCGCCATAGCCGCCGCAGGAGAAGCGTTTAAGAGCTTAAATTTAGGTTCCCTATTTACTCTAAAATCCCTTACTCCCAAAACGCCATCCACCACTTCTACAGCGCCGCGGAACACTAATTCTAATAAAAAGAGTTCGTCTCCTAAGTCGAAAACCTCGGATAGCGATAAAGCAGCGCGGGACGCAGAAAAAGCGG
>CALLNG010000351.1 GCA_938005345.1 uncultured Clostridia bacterium | reverse complement strand
TTCCCTGGCTGTCAATGTTTCCAGAACGTCTTTGAGCTGTTCTTTCAGTAGCATATAGGAAGCCGCTTCTGCCGGTGCCGGGGCGTCATCATCCGGAATGAAATCCCCTAAATGGCTGTCCTCCTCTTCTCCAATCGGTGTCTCCAATGATACAGGTTCCTGGGCTATTTTCATAATTTCCCGCACTTTGTCATAGGACATGTTCAGTTCCTTTGCTAGCTCATCTGGTTTGGGGTCACGGCCCAATTCCTGGAGAAGGCGGCGGCTTTCCCGAATAAGTTTATTAATGGTTTCCACCATATGCACGGGAATACGAATGGTTCTTGCCTGGTCAGCAATAGCCCGCGTTATCGCCTGGCGAATCCACCAGGTCGCATAGGTAGAAAACTTAAATCCTTTGTCATAGTCAAATTTCTCCACTGCTTTAATGAGGCCTAAGTTTCCTTCCTGAATCAAATCTAAAAACATCATGCCCCGCCCTACGTACCGTTTGGCAATGCTGACTACCAAACGCAAATTGGCCTCTGCCAATTTCCGCTTGGCGTCCATATCCCCTTCACTCATACGCCGGGCAAGCGCATTTTCCTCTTCCGCCGAAAGCAGCGGCACTTTCCCAATTTCTTTCAAATACATCCGGACCGGGTCATCAATACTAATCCCCTCTGGCAGCGTTAAATCAATTTTTTCTTCTCCGCTGGATTGGATTTCCTCCAGCTCCTTGTCCAAATCTTTCACCACTTCAATACCTGCCGATTCCAGGCTTTCATATACAGCTTCAATTTGAGCAGGCGCCAGCTCTAATTCACACAGACCTTCCGCGATATCTTTATAGGACAAAACGCCCTTTTTCTTACCCACTTCAATTAATTCCGCTACTTTTTGCTTTAACAGGTTTTTCTCCATATAGATCCTCCTAAAATTCCCGCCCGGGTATGTATCATTATAACGCTCTTTATTTTTTCATGGATTTCAGCAGTGCATCCAATTCCTGTACACTGCCCACATGTGCCGCTTTTTCACCTTCCCGGCGCTGCTGAATCGTGCGGATGATATCCTCCGCCGCTTTGATGTTATCAGCATAAGGCAACTCCTTAGATGCCGCAACAGAAATTTCCTTGGCTCTTTCCGCGTCCATTTGTCCCAAAATCAAGGGCATGTCCGGAACCCTGCCGCTGTCCCATTGCGCGTATACTTTTTGAATAAATTGCTGCGCTGCCGGCGTTTCAAAAAACGATTCATCTGCTTTTTCACGCACTGCCAAATATACTTGCTTGTCCATACAAATTAAATTCGCCAGCATTCCTTCATACAGCGCAGTCTGCAAATCCTTATGCTGTGCACGGTTCTGGACAATTTGTCTATTTTTGGCTCTTTCAATCTCATTATTTCTATTTTTTTCAATATTATACTGGTTTTCTCGAATCTGTGCAAATATCGCCTCTTCGCTCACACCGCACTCCGCTGCCGCTTCCCGCACCAAAATTTCCCTTTCAATCGGATTTGTAACAGCGGCAAACAACTTTGCCAGTTCATTCAAAAATTCAATTTTTTCTTCGACTTGTCCCAAATCGTACTGCTTTTTTAGTTCTCCAACCTGATACATCAAGCTATTTTCTGATTTCCCCAGCAACCGCGCAAACCCTTGGGCTCCTTTTTTCTGAATAAATTCGTCTGGGTCTTTGACCTCCGGTATGTGTAGCACCTTTGTCCGGACATTTACCCGCTGGAAGAGCTCCAGCGCACGATCCGTCGCTTTTCTTCCTGCATCATCGCTATCATAACAAAGCACCACCTCTTTTGTATAGCGCGCCAGCATTCCTACGTGATTGCTTGTAATGGCTGTCCCAAGCGTTGCCACAGCGTTTTGAAATCCTGCCCGGTGCAGCGCAATGACATCCATATACCCTTCCGCTACAATGATTTGTTCACTACAGTGCCGTTTTGCAAAATTAAAAGCAAACAATGTTTTATTCTTATTAAAAATAGGCGAATCCGGCGAGTTTAAATATTTGGGCTGGCCATCGTCCAAAATCCGGCCGCCAAAAGCAATCACATTTCCGCGGATGTCAATAATGGGAATCATCAGGCGTCCCCGGAAAAAATCACAGTAGTTTCCATTTTTCCCCTGACGGGCTAATCCAGCTTCTTCTATGAGTGCTTCCTCATACCCTTGCTGTTTCAAGAAACGCACGCAATCATCAAATCGGTCCGGCGCATATCCGAGCCCGAAATGCTTTGCTGTTTTCACATCAAGGCCACGTTGCACTAAATATTGCTGACCAGGTTTTCCTGTATCGGAGTAAAGGACATCCACATAAAACCGCGCGGTTTGGCGGTACATTTCCAACATTTTCTTCTTTTTTGCATAAAACGCGCTATCATCTGACTGTGCGTCTCCTTCGGGCAACTGAATTCCAGCCCGTTGCGCCAAAAATTGAATGGTCTCTACAAAATCCAAATTTTCAATCTTTTCGATGAACTGAATAACACTTCCACCTTCTCCGCACCCAAAACAATGAAACAACTGCTTTTCCTGCGAAACGGTAAATGACGGTGTTTTTTCATTATGGAACGGACATAGCCCTTTATAGCTTCTGCCTGCCTTTTTCAACTGCACATAACCAGACACCACATCCACTAAGTCATTTGCCATGATGATTTCATTGATTAACTCCTCCGGGTAATACGATGCCACTTTCTCAACTCTCCTCTTCCACAACCTCGCCGCATCTAATGTCAAACATTATATAATACTTCTATTCGACAAACAATGTAAAAAATCCTTCTTATTTTTTTACTATTTTCATTCTTGTTCATATTTACTGCACATTTCAAAAAAAGAGTAGTAAAAATTATGATTTATCTACAAATAAATATCGATTGTTAAAATACTTTCCATGCTTTAGGAACAAAAATCTCTTCAAATTTATGGACTGCATAGCTATCTGACATACCGGCGATGTAGTCGCATACCACCCGGCTGATACCATATCGTTCAATTTGTTTTTGTTCATCTTCCGGAAGTTTCTCCCGGTGCCGGCAAAAATACGTATACAACGTCTCCACAATATGTTCCGCCTTTCCCTCTTCTTTTTTTGCCGCAGAACCAATGTAAACTGCCGTGCGCATATATTCACGCAGTGCATAGACCGCATTCGCTATTTCCGGTGTCATAGCTACCTGTCCATTCACAAATCCAGTAAATATCACATTTTTCACTAAAGTGTCAATACGGTCGCTACAAGTCTCTCAGCACTTTCCGGCAGTCTTGTGGGATATCCTGTTTCCGGATGATACCGCCGCGCAGCGCATCGTCAATATCGTGATTGATGTAAGCAAATTTATCCGAAAACCGTACCACCTGCCCCTCCATAGTATAAGGCAAATCTTTAGAGCGATGGTTTAAGATGCCATCTTTCACCTCATGACATAAATTGAGGCCTTTTCCATTTTCTGTCTCTACCACCCGGATGCTTTGCCGGTTGTGTTCAAAGCCGCCTTCATGCACCCGGTTGAGCGCCCGCTCTCCCGCATGTCCAAAAGGTGTATGTCCCAAATCATGCCCCAGCGCAATGGCCTCCGTTAGATCCTCGTTGAGCCGAAGGCCGCGTGCAATGGTACGGGCAATCTGCGATACTTCCAGCGTATGGGTCAGCCGGGTCCGGTAGTGGTCTCCTTCCGGTGTAATGAATACCTGTGTTTTATGTTTGAGCCTTCGGAATGCCTTGGAGTGGAGAATGCGGTCCCTGTCCCGTTGAAACGGCGTACGGATTTCACATTCCTCTTCCTGGCGGACACGTCCCCGCGTATTTTCAGACAGCATGGCCTCTTTGCAAAGCGTCTGCCGCTCTATTTCCTGCGTCCGTTCCCGAATTGTCATCTTGCCTCACCCTTTTCTGTCCTCATTTTTCCAATCTTGTAAGTCTACCTTAAAATGTTTGCCTATCTATTGTATACGACATTCATCCTTTAAAATCCTCTTTTTCTGAAAAAAATATGCAAAA
>CALLNG010000350.1 GCA_938005345.1 uncultured Clostridia bacterium | reverse complement strand
AAAATTTGGGCTTTCAGGAAAATCCTTTATTCCTATGTTGATTGGAACGGGCTGTGGTGTGCCTGGCGTTATGGCCTCACGCACAATTGAAAACGACCGGGATAGAAAAATGACCATTATGACAACCACGTTTATTCCCTGTGGTGCAAAACTGCCTATCATTGCATTGATTGCCGGCGCACTGTTTGACGGTGCGTGGTGGGTTGCCCCCAGCGCTTACTTTGTTGGTGTTGCAGCTATTATTGTTTCTGGTATAATTTTGAAGAAAACAAAAATGTTTGCAGGCGATCCCGCTCCCTTTGTAATGGAGTTGCCGGCATACCATTTGCCAACGGTGGGCAATGTGCTCAGAAGCATGTGGGAGCGCGGCTGGTCCTTTATCAAAAAAGCCGGAACGATTATTTTGCTTTCCGCTATCTTGCTGTGGTTCTTGCAGAGTTTCGGATTTGAAGATGGCTTTGGCATGGTAGAAGACTTGAACAATTCAATTTTGGCTAGCATTGGCGGCGCGATTGCTTGGATTTTTGCACCGCTGGGCTGGGGGGATTGGAAGGCAGCCGTTGCTGCTATCACTGGCCTGATTGCAAAGGAAAACGTTGTGGCAACATTTGGGATTTTGTTTGGGTTTGCAGAAGTTGCAGAAGATGGCGTCGAAATCTGGGGCACGCTCGCCAGCAGCTATACGGCGATTGCCGCTTACTCATTCTTGGTATTTAACTTACTGTGCGCGCCTTGCTTCGCGGCGATTGGGGCTATTAAACGGGAAATGAATAATGCAAAGTGGACTTGGTTTGCAATTGGATACCAAACTGTATTTGCTTATGCAGTCTCGTTGTGCATTTATCAATTTGGGAACCTGTTTACAGGTGGAGGTTTTGGCATTGGTACCGTTGCAGCATTGGTTGTGCTGGCGGCGATCCTTTATTTGTTGTTCCGGCCGAATCCACAGTCAAAGGTGTTGGGACGGGGCGTACAGGCTGGCAGTATGCGGGCCTAATAGAAAGAAGGAATTTTATGTTAGCATGGTTAGCTACAAATGCAGTGACAATTATCTTGCTGCTTATCATTGCAGTTGCTGTCTTTTTCGCTATCCGTAGTATTTGGCGGTCGAAAAAATCAGGTGGATGCATTGGATGCAGCGATTGTAAAAGTTGTTCCCACTGCAGTGGGAACTCACACAATAAAAGGGCGGAGTGACTCATGCCATACCGCCCCCTCCAAAACTCCTTATCTCTTACCTCATACGAAAAGGCTTTCCAGACATGACTGGAAAGCCTTTTTAGCATGCTTGACGAATAGGGAAGGGGGCACTGACTCCTGTATAGCAGCGTAGCGGCTGCTGGCGTGCGGCGTGATGCTGGAAAAGGAAACCGGATTATCCTTTGATTGGTTTTGCTGCTTATATCTATGTATAGTTTTTTGAACTGTCGCAATAGAAAATCCGGGAAGAAAACGATCCTTTCCCGGATTCTACTATATTATTGCCCGTTTAGAATTTCGCCATACCGACGAATCGGCGGTGTACCGTGAAGAGCTTGATATTCTTCATTAAGAAAGGCTCCAAACGATGTAATAAAATCGATTCCTAGGCTCCGGTAAAACGCAACATCCCGTTCCATAACTGTTTCCTCAAACGGAACCTTGACTGGCGGCTTTTGATAATCAGAATACAATGCGTTGTCAAGCCAATATTCTAAAATATGTGCCTGCGAAAGGTCAAACCTATCCGCAAGCTGTAAAAGCAAGCGTGCGTATGTAATATTGCGCGGATCGGCTGCATCAGTGATGGGTTTGGTATGATCCCGATGCATGGGGGCGAATTCCAGAAAAATCCCTTCCGCGGGCCGAATTTGCGGTGTACTCAAAGCGTCGGAGTACGCCAGATAAGCGAGCCGTGCCTCCGGGTCATACCGGCGGAGACCTTTTAATATTTCATTCATGATGAGTAAATTTTGATCCGCACCCGATAATGTTCGGCAATCGGTGCAATGACAGGATGTGTCCGGCTTGTCATCCAGCCAAAAATAATAATTATGCGATTTTTGTTGCAATATTTCAGCGAGATGAAACGCATTCTCACGTACAACCGCAAGAGCCTCTGCGCTGGAAGGGCAGAAATTAAAATCGTTCGTGCGTTTTCCTTCCCGGTCCATGCGAAACCAGGTGGGGTGCTGTTCAAAATAGGACCGCGGCAACAGCCAGGAGGCCACATGCAGTTCATATTCCACTGTAATGCCATCCGCTTCAAACTGCTTTACCAAAGAGCGGTTTTCCTCTTTCTGTACCCATTGTAGAAAAGCGTCTTCATCTACATTGCTGGTATGATTGTCTGGCAGTCCGTGCAGCCCAAGGACATTCAAGCCGCCTTGGTGCATCCAGTCTAGCCATATGGGCGAAAAGTCGTCGTACAAAATGACAATTCCCCGTCCTGTTAGTTGTTGATTCATCTGCGCACTTCCTCTCCACCGAAGGAGACCCATTACGGCGGATCAACCTACGGTATTATGTTGGTTTAATATTTTCAAATTAAAAAAAGCACAGAAAATTATAATGTTGTTTGAAATAAATCAATCTGAACCGATCGGCATATGGCATCATCCACGCTAAAGCTGCAATTGGCCTGATCTGCCCAATTTTGAACAATATAATAAAATGACGGTTTGATGTCCTTATTTAAACTGCTTTTATAGCTACGGGCGATTTATATGTAAGGTATCCGTAATCATATTGACATTCAGGTTCGCCGTACAAAAGGATCTAGATTAGCCACTTTTTCTGCCCCGCATCTTACCTGTAGTCCGTAACAGTCCTTTACAACGCAATAAGGAATAAGTTCATTTGCTGCCCTTTCCAACTGCGGCGGTTCTTCAGCCGGGTATTGCCCACGGTTAGCATTTCCGTAACAAACAATATCCCTGAACACCTGCAAATTAGGCTTACCCGTGCTTAGAAAAAGGTATTTCAGTAATGGTGGAAAGCATAAAATTTGGATTATGATTCCTTTCGGTATCACCAGCTTTTAAGCCTAGCTTTCCGAAATGCTTATACAGTTTTCATCATGCATTTGTTAATATAGTGTCCACTATATCATATATTGGTTTTTATGTCAACCGTATTCTCTTATCTCAAAATAACATTTTCATAATCGGGGAAAGAATATTGACAAAAAAAGAGCAAGATGGTATAATAAAATATGGTTAGATGGAACTAACTTTTGGTAATATCCTCTAAGTGGATAGGAGTTGAATAATCATGCCATTACATCTTGCTCCGGTAGGAGAAGAACAAACGATCATCAAGGTAGGAGGCTCAGCGGAGCAGAAAGGCCATTTAGAAGATTTAGGATTTGTGGTAGGAGGAGTGGTTACCATTATTTCAGTGATAAG
>CALLNG010000349.1 GCA_938005345.1 uncultured Clostridia bacterium | reverse complement strand
CGGTGAAAATTTAATTATTTCAGGATTTGATTTAGGAAATCTGCCTCTTGGTACACGCTTTTGCATAGGAGATACCATCCTTGAGATGACGCA
Organism: uncultured Clostridia bacterium; assembly: GCA_938005345.1. GTDB lineage: Bacteria > Bacillota > Clostridia > RUG12999 > RUG12999 > JAAWTG01. Next base: position 2,716 of record CALLNG010000349.1, on the reverse strand, counting down.
GATAGGCAAGCAGTGCCATTCGCATTGTGCCATATACAAGAGGATGGGCGAGTGCATTATGCCAAAGGAGGGTGTGTTTGCGGTAGTCGTAAGAGGTGGTCAGATTCATGCCGGTGACGAGGTGAAGTTGATTCCGGCCAACATATATGCTTAATAGCCGGCTGCTGAAACAACTCCGTGAGCCGTAGCGGCGCCTTTTGCAAATTTCCTGCCCACTGTGGCAGCTGCACGTCAGGACAGTCCACCAAAAAATCCTGCACCATGGCACGCTGCATCTCCCCGGTCCATCGTCCGCCCTGCTGCAAAAATGCAACGAGCTGCGCAAACCGCTGCGAACGCCGCTGCGGAACGTTCAGCCACCCAAACGGCGACATATACCGGGCTATCTCACGACAGCAATCGAACAGGCTCTCTGTATGCTGTGCCAGCAAATGCCGAACCCGGCAAAATGCGCCCTGGTTCCAGTATGCGTCCACCACGGCCTCAATATCCTTTAGTTCCGCCAGTTCCAGAAACGACATTGCATCGCTTTGTACCACCTCATAAGGCGGATAAGTGCTCCAGGCATATGCGCTGCCCTTTACCCGCGCCGTTAGCGGCGCACCGGGCAGCAATTTCAAAAAACCCAGCTGCAATTCATCCGCCTCCATTGCCATGGCCCGGTTAAAAGAAACACGAAAATCCTCAAATGTCTCCAGTGGCAGCCCTGCAATCAAATCCAGGTGCACCTCCACATTTCTAGCATGGATAATGCGCTTCAAATTCTGTTCAATCTGCGCTACTCCGTCCTTGCGGTCTACCGCAGCCAGTGTTTTGGGATGCACGCTTTGCAGCCCCACTTCCAGCCGTACTTTTCCCGGCGGCAACTGCGCTAATTTGTCCATAAACGCCTCGCTCAATGTTTCAGCCGCCACTTCAAAATGAAATTGGGTACGTCCACCCAGCCGCAAAATCATGTCCAAAATGCACTGTGCGCGTTTATCGTCACAGTTAAATGTGCGGTCTACCAATTTCACCAGCCGCACCCCACTGTCCACAAATTGTTTCAAATCCTGCTGCACCAGTTCCAACGGCTTATACCGGACACCTATTTCCGCTGCGGACAGGCAATAGGCACAGCGGTACGGACAGCCGCGGGAACTTTCGTAGTAGAAAATACATTCCGTTTCCGTCAATTCCTCTTGGGTATAGGGAAACGGGATTTGTGCCAAATCCATTGGAGCTGCTTTGCTCGGGCGCTCGCCCCGGCGCACCAGTCCCGGTATCTCCTGCCCGCCCTGCAACAACTTTGCATAGGTCTCTTCCCCTTCTCCGCACATGACCGCGTCGGCAAAAGGACAGCGGCAAAGCGTTTCTTCCGGCGTGTAAGACACCTCCGGACCGCCCAACACTACCAAGGCCTGCGGAAGAGCCTTTTTAACAGCGTCTGCAACCGGAAGTATTTGCTCGGCATTCCAGATATAGCAGGAAAAGCCGATAATATCCGCTCCATGCCGCACAATATCCGCTGCAATACGCATGGTTTCCTGCGCGGTTGTATATTCCAACACCTCTACAGCGTATCCCTGCGCTGCTAAATATGCCCGAATACTGCGCACACCGAGACTTTTATGTACATATCGCGCCGACATAGCAATCAACAAGACTTTCATTGTATCATTTCCCCCATTCCATTCTTGGCAATATCCAAAAATGCGGCAGATGTATTCTGCCGCATTTCATCCTTTTTGCAGCCTGCCGCCTTGCATGGAATAACATATATCGCACTGCCGCGCATTTGCCGGATTATGCGTAACCATTAAAACGGTAATTCCACTGTCACTACAACTCCGTAAAAGCTGTATTACCGCCTGCCCGCTGGCCAAATCCAGGTTGCTCGTTGGTTCGTCGGCCAACACGATGGAAGGCCGGTTCGCCAAGGCGCGGGCAAGGCAAACACGCTGGCACTGTCCGCCTGACAATTCTCCCGGCCGGTGGTGCTGCCAGCTTCTAAGGCCTACCCGTTCCAGCAAATCCCGCGCAATCGCCCGTTGATTTTCCCGTTCAATCCCCGCAAACATCATGGGCAGCATCACATTTTCCAATGCGGTCAAATAAGGCAGCAGGTGGAATGTCTGAAACACAAATCCAATCTCGTGGCAGCGCAGTGCTGCCCGCTCCCGTTCTCCCATTCCAGAGACCTCCCGCCCTTGAATGAACACATCTCCCGATGTCGCCGTATCCAGGCATCCCGCGATATTCATCAGGGTAGATTTTCCAGACCCAGATTCTCCTACCAAAGCGGCAAAGCTTCCTTTTTCAATCTTCAAATCAATCTGCTGTAACGCGTAAACCGGCTGCTTGCTTGTTTGATACACCTTTGTCACACGGCACAGTTCCAACACATCTATTTCCTCCTTTGCCTTACCCTTGTGTCCAGTACCGCAGGTTTATCATGATCCCCAAGTTTTCCCACGGCACTTTTTGGTTCATATTCCACTGTTTAGTATCTGGCAAAGGAATGGTTTTTATCCTTGCGTGCGTTGTTTTTTTGACAAAAAGTAACCCACTATAGTTTTCATATCTTTAATTTCTCCCGTTTGAATCATACGCTCCACCCGCTCCGGCGAAAATTCCAGCACATCCACAAATTCATCCGGGTCAGGATGTGTCTGTCCCGGCGTTAGCCCATCCGCATAGTAGAGGTGAATCACCTCACCGCAATAGCCAGGCGAGG
>CALLNG010000348.1 GCA_938005345.1 uncultured Clostridia bacterium | reverse complement strand
TAACGCCTTCTGCCGCGCCGCAGCCCACGCCGACCTATTCCTTTGCCCCAGTGGAGGAAACTCCCACGCCGGAAGTGACGCCCACACCAACGCCTACCCCAACGCCAGAGGAAACACCCACACCAACGCCGGAAACCACGCGGCGCAGTTCCAGAACGCCGCAGGCTCCTGCCGTGCGCACTCCGCAACAAGAAGGGCCGCAATATACGCAGCCGCCTGTACAAACGCAGCCACCCGTGCAGACGCAGCCGCCTATACAAACACAGCCGCCTGTGCAGACACAACCGCCTGTACAGACGCAGCCGCCTGTACAAACACAGCCGCCCGAGAGCGGAGGTGAGCCCAGTGGCGGTGGCAGCGTTCCTGAAGAACCGCAAGCATAAACAAAACCCAGGCCAAAGCCTGGGTTTTGTTCTGTTTCTCTTTCTCCCATGCTAATTTTCCCTCTTGTCATACGGGTTCAATAGCTATTTCATTTTCTTTGAAATCTACTCCCTAGCAAGGAACTTTTTCCCGGTTTCTGCGTCTAAATAAATAGACGATTTCCGCGAATCGCGAAAATGATATATGAAGGAGGCAATTTTCATGAAAAAAGTACTTTGTGCACTTCTTACCTGCTGCATGATATTGAGTGGTTTTTCCGCCTTTGCAGCAGAAAGCACGGATGTGCAAATGCAAAAAGCGCTTGCTTTTGTGAAATCTAAAGTGGATGTGCCGCAGGAATTGAACGATTTTTCCTACCAGCAAAATGATAGTTCTATCTATGGCGGCAAGGCAGCTTGGTCTTTCCGTTGGACCAATGAAGACCGCGACAAATCAATTTCCGTTGAAACGGTAGCGGACGAACAAATTATCTACTATCAGAATTCAGATTATTCCGCAACAGACAGCAGCGCGGCGCTGGCAAAAGTGACCAAAAATGAGGGGGAACAAAGCGCCCGCCAATTTCTACATAACATACTGTCTGCTTCTATCGCAGATGCATTGGAACTGACCCAGTCAGGTCCATCTGGAAACGAATGGAACTACTCTTTTGTTCACATGGTGAACGGACTGAAAGTGACCGACCATACTGTTCAGGTTAACGTGAACAAAAGCACAGGGGAAGTAACCTGGTTCAGAGGATTCTATGAAAATGGCAGCGCCTATCCAGATGCTTCGGATGCCATTAGCGAGCAGGAAGCACAAAATGTTTTTTCCGAGTCAATCGGCCTAGAATTGGTTTACCGCAGCAACTACGACTACCGCGACGGGATGCTGCAGGTATTTCCTGCCTATGTCCTCGATACCAATAATTCCATGGTTATGGCAGACGGCAGTATCAAACAGGTCTATGAGCTTGTTCCAGAGACTGCACCGCAG
>CALLNG010000347.1 GCA_938005345.1 uncultured Clostridia bacterium | reverse complement strand
GCTTAAATAGGAGAGAGCGTCTTCTAATGGCATGTCTCCAAGTGGAACTGTTAATACGCCAAGTTTCATAAAAATTCATCCTTTCTCTTTAATTAGAATTGTATATGGTATATTTTTTATTTTCCTTTCGGTTTATTTGATGTTTTTTTCTGGTGCAGGTACATGTGGGCAAACGATTTCTGCCAGTTTCACGGGAGAATACGCCCAACGTACAGCGTTGGTGATGATGGTTTGAATGCTGGGGTCGTGATAGGTGGGATTGGATTCATGGCCGGGTTGGAAATAGAAGATTTTACCGTAGCCACGGTGGAAGGTACACCCACTGCGGAATACTTCGCCGCCGTGAAACCATCCTAAATACACCACTTCATCCGGCGTAGGAATATCAAAAAATTCACCGTACATTTCTTCTGGTTCAAGGTCAATGGACAGCGGTACACCCGCTGCAATGGGATGCGCAGGGTTGGCACACCACAGCCGTTCCCGGTCACCTTCCCTCCAAACGAGAGAACAACTGGTCCCCATCAGCCGTTTGAATATTTTGGAGAAGTGGCCGGAATGCAGGACAATCAGGCCCATGCCACGCAGCACATAATCCTGTACGCGCTCGACAATGGTATCCGCCACTTCACCGTGCGCGGTATGTCCCCACCAAATTAAAACGTCGGTCTCATCCAGTACCTCTTTGCTGAGGCCGTGTTCCGGTTCGTCCAATGTGGCGGTCCTTACAGAAATATCCTCATTGGGACTCAAAAAATCCGCAATAGTTTGATGAATGCCGTTGGGGTAAACGGCGCGGACAGCTTCGTCCTTTCTTTCATGGCGGAATTCATTCCAAATGGTTACATGAATCATGTTTCGTTACTCCCTTCTGGCGCTGCTGCCGTAGAATCACGTTTAATAATTGTGTGATCCATATAAATTTGATGACGGGCCTGTTTTCGATGTTCAATTTTTGCTGCAAGCTGCTGCATAGCAGCTGCACCAAGGTCATAGCGGGGCTGTGCAATGGTAGTAAGCGTTGGACGCATTACATAGGACATCATAATGTTATCCACGCCAATGACGGAAAGGTCTTGTGGAACCTTCCTGTGATGATCCTCTCCAGCACGAATCGCGGCACAAGCCATGACGTCGCTCACTGCAAATAAGGCAGTCAATTCTGGGTGTTCTAGCAATAGCTGCTGTGCCGCGTCATAGCCGCTTTGATATGTAAAGTTCCCATAGGCCACGGGGCACGGCGCCAAATGATGTTCCGCCAGTGCACGGCAGCAACCGCGAAAACGCAAATCGGAAGAATGGGTATGCTGCACGCCGATGAACCCGATGTGCTGGTGTCCCAGCTGCATTAAATGCGTTGCCGCGTCATACCCTGCCTTTTCGTTGTCAATCGAAACCCAAGGCAAGTCAAGATTTGGCGTATATTCACTGCATTGTACTGCGGGATAGCCGGAGCCAAATTCCTTTAGCTCTTCTGTGGGGAGACAAGAGGATATTAAAATGACCCCATCCGCCTGACGGTTACGTACCAGGTCTAAAAACATCCGCTCCCGCACGGGGTTGGAGCGCGTCGTGCAAATCATGATGGTATAGGACAAGGCAGCTCCAGTTTGTTCCATGCCTTTAACGACCTGGGAAAAGAAAGAATTGGAGATGGAGGGTAGAACAACCAACACAATGCCTGTGCGCATCCGGCGCAAATTGCGCCCAAGTGCGTTGGGATTGTAATCCAATTCTGCAATGGCTGCTAGAATCCTTTTTTTGGTTGAGTCCGATACATTTGCACTTCCGTTGAGTGCGCGGGAAACGGTTGCGGTAGAAACGCCTGCCCGTTTTGCCACATCAATAATGGTTGCCATGTGTCACCGTCCTTTCCTTCCGATATGTAAACGATTACATTTTCTATGTTGTATTATATCACGTTTTTCAGAAAGTGCAATAGTTTTTTGAAAAAAATGAAAAATTTTTTGATAGATGATGTTTGCAGTTTCCATAATCATTCTCCGACGTTTTGTTTTATGGAGAGCAGACACTTTAGCATTTCCGGTTCCAAAAATGGGGAAGCAGAAAAAAACAGCAGGCCTGTAGGCCTGCTGTTTGTACGGGAAAACTACCGGACGCATTGTTTATCCTGCAGTTTTTCAGCCGAAACGTATTAGTTTACTTCTTGAACGGCTTTCTCCTCCGGGGCAATCGTGGTGGGGGATGCAGGAGAAGCATTTTCCTGCTGTTCACCAGTAAGGTCCCCGTCCGTAATGGCAAAAGAAACTACACCGTCCCCCTTTGATTCGCGCGAAACTTGATAAGGGACGGAAGGGCCGGAAACGACTACGGTCTCGTTTGTTATATCCAAGATATCGCCGGTCTCCTTGGATAGGTAGACAGAATAGCAGTCAAATTCCAGTATACTGTCCGCATCCAGGGAAGACAAATTGTAAGACGGCATTAGAGAGACGTACCAAACCGGGATCTCTTCATATTCTGTTTCAATAGCAACCGGATACAGGTTGTCCGGTGATACATCAAAGGTATTGCGAACTGCTTCCTTAGCAATGGACACAGCATCGCCTTGCGATATGGCTGTTCCGTTTTCCGGTGCAACTGTGGCGGATGAACGTGCAGCGGCTGTTGCAGTAAGGGGCGTGCTTTGATAAGAGGGCACGGAGTTGTCTGCTTGAAAAGCAAAAACGGCACCGGCCGCATTAGCCGCAATGATGGCTGTTGCAAGACCAGCAGTCAGTAAACGGGATTTCAGTTGTTTCATGAAGTTCACCTCCTTTCGGATTGGATTTGGAAGTTTCATTCCATAGATAGCGTAACATAGCAATGTTAGAAAGTCAGGAAAAAGTGGTAACATAGTTGTAAAATAGTACGGATAGAACCGTTTTCAATCAACTCTGCGAAGCGGCTTCCTTATCTGTAGCCTCAGGTATGCAAAGCACCGCTGTGGTTCCTTTACCGGGACGGGAATCCAGCGTTAGACGCCCTCCATGCAGCAGGGCAACCCTGCGGCAAATAGAAAGGCCTAGGCCTAAACCGCCAGAGGTGCGTGAACGGGATTTGTCAACGCGGTAGAACTCGTCGCATACGTGTGCTAAATCTTCCTCTGGTATGCCGCAGCCGTGATCCGCCACCGCTAAGCAAATGCTATGTCCTTTGCAGTAACTGTGCAGCAAAACTTTGCTTTCTGGCGGGGATGCCTTGGCCGCATTTTCTATTAAATTGAGAAGCGCTGTTTGCAACAAAATTTCGTCGCCGCACAGGAAAGGAGCCTGAATATCTTGAGATAATGAGACGCCATAGCGATGCAGGGTGCTTTGTGCCAACTGTTGCAGAGAATTAAAAAGCATGGGGACCGAAACAAGCTGTAAGGAAAGGGTCTGTATGCGGAGCTGTAGCAGTTGCAGCAGACGTCCGCTTAATTGTTCGAGGCGGATAGTGTGTTCCTGGATATAGTGTAGGGCTAGCGTGCGTTCTTGCTCGCTGCAATTGGCACGCTGTAAAAAATCACTATAGCCCTGGATCGTGGCAATGGGGGTTTTCAATTCATGCGTGAGACTGTGGATAAATTCTTCCTTATCTGCATTGAGACGCGTTAATTCCTGAATATGCCCCGCTACTGCATCAGCCATT
>CALLNG010000346.1 GCA_938005345.1 uncultured Clostridia bacterium | reverse complement strand
GTTATGTAAAAGTCAGTAGATGTAAAAATGTCTACTGGCACAGATGCAAGTTTTACATGGAAATTACGAGGAGAAGATGTGACATTAAATGATGTAAAGATACAAGAAATTTCTTATGTAAAACGTAATTTTGCCGAGTTGAAAACTTTACGAGATGAATTCAACACAACTGCTAGAAAGGCATTCTTAGAAGATTTAGGGAATAATGCTGAAAATTTAAGAAATGCAGGATTTTCAGAAACTGATATTTTAAAAATTCAAAACGGAAGAGTACCAGATGGATGGCAAGTCCATCATAAGTAACCGTTAGATGATAGTGGGACGAATTCGTTCGATAATTTAGTTCTAATACAAAATGAGCCATATCACAAAGTTATAACAAATTATCAAAACAGTATAGCAAGGCAAATGAAAATTGGAGCGGTACAAGCAGTACAATGGCCAATACCTAATGGAAATATATATCCAGCACAACACTAGGAGAAATTACAAATGTGGAAAGATAAATTGCAAGAAATTATACAAGAGAAAAAAATATATGGAGAAAAGGTAAATATTGGAGCAACAGAAGATGAGATTGAAATATTTTTTAAGGAAGCTAAAATTGAACTTAATGTAGATTTACCTAATGATTATGCAAATATATTAGAAATAGTAAACGGGTTAGAGTTTAATGGATTTATCTTATATGGAATTGATCAGAATCTGCTTAGCAAACAACCAAATCAAAGCATCAATGGATTAATTGAATATAATAAAATATGGTATGAAAATGAGTGTCAAAAAAAATATATTTTCATAGGAGAAAGTAATATTAGTTGGTATGTTTATGATTTTACAGAATGCAAATATGTTGAATTGGATAATCCTTCTGGAAGAGAAAATGAAGTGTTTTCTAGTTTAGAGTATATGGTTGAAAAAATATTAAGTCATGCATTGGCATAAAATAGCAAGAATTGCACGTAACAAAATTATAATATTTCCTTTGCCCCCTGTTAACCTGTCACTCACCAGGGGCATAGGGGTTGAAAAATTCATTTTATAACTGAAGTGGATGCAAACTACGCAGCACAGATAGAAGGATACTGCAGCCTGCTTGGAGAATACGGGAAAAAATTTGAGGCTGTATGTGCCATGCTGCAGCCGGAAAAACTGAGGTTATCCCCGGATAAATACCGCGAAAAACTGGAGGGGATCAATACCGGCTATCAGAATGCCAAGGATATCCACGAGCAGGAACAGTCGGCTTATGAGATGTATTAGAAAAATGATAAGCAATCAAATAATTTATGTGTTGTAAAAACTGCGGTTGTATTTTACAGCAGATTGGGATATATTATGGTTGAAAGGAGTTGAGCAATATGCCAAATATCAAACCCATTTCTGACTTGCGGAATTACAGCGAGGTACTGCATGATGTAGCTGTGGGCGCTCCTGTTTTTTTGACAAAGAACGGACGGGGGCGGTATGCCATCGTGGATATGCACGATTACGAAAAAACACAGGCCACCCTGCGTCTGATGAACGAGCTTGCCAAAGGTCGTAAGTCCGGCGAGGAGAAAGGCTGGCTGACCTTGGAGGCCGTGGAGGAACACCTCGGGATTACCCATGAATAATCTGCACCTGTCCTACGAGGCGCAAAATGACCTTTCTGACATTAAGGACTATATCGCAGAGGATCTGGAAAATCCGCAGGCGGCAATCGTCACGGTAAGCAAAATCACAAAAGCAATTCGTATGCTCCGTGACCATGCGCTGATCGGCACACCGCTTTCCTCCATCGCAGATGTAGACAGCAATTATCGCTTCCTTGTCAGCGGAAACTATATGGTTTTCTACCGGGCAAATGGGAACGACATCTACATTGACCGTGTTCTGTATGGCCGTAGGGACTACCTGCGTATTCTATTTACAGATATACAGTCAGACACTATCGAATAACAAACACTTTTGAAACCGTCAGCTTCTCGCTGGCGGTTTTTTCATGTCCAAAGGAGCGTGATAATATCGAAAAATATTCCATTATCTACGCCGATCCACCGTGGCGCTACTCTGCAAAAAAAGTGCAGGGCGCGGCGGAAAATCATTATCCCACCATGAGCATTGATGAATTGTGCGCGCTGCCTGTGGCCGAGCTTGCGGCCAAGGACAGCGCCCTTTTCATGTGGGCGACTTTTCCTCAGCTCCCGGAGGCTCTGCGGCTCATCCGTGCATGGGGCTTCACCTATAAATCTGTGGCGTTCGTCTGGCTGAAGAAAAACCGCAAGGCGGACAGTTGGTTTTATGGGCTGGGCTTCTGGACGCGGGCAAACGCTGAGATCTGCCTGCTGGCGACCAAGGGACATCCGAAGCGGCAGGCCGCCGACATTCACCAGTTTATCATTTCGCCCATCGAAGCCCACAGCAAAAAGCCGGATGAAACCCGTGATAAGATCGTTGCCCTCATGGGTGATTTGCCCCGCGTGGAGCTGTTCGCAAGGCAGACCTCTCCCGGCTGGGATGTGTGGGGCAACGAGGTGGAGCCGACGATCCCGGACTTTGGGACAAATTGTCCCGAAGCGCAGAAAGGAGTGTGATCCATGCCCTATGTGAATGTCCCGAACGACCTTTCCAAGATCAAGACAAAAATCGCGTTCAACCTCACTAAGCGGCAGCTCATTTGTTTTGGTATCGGGGCGGCGGTGGGTATTCCCACCTACCTTTTGACCCGGCAGGCCATCGGCAACACCGGGGCGCTGTTCGCTATGCTGACGATCATGCTCCCGGCGTTCCTGCTGGCGATGTACGAAAAGGACGGTTTGCCCTTTGAAAAGGTGATCCGCAACATCATCCGGGTCAAATTCACCCGCCCCGGCATCCGACCGTACCGAACGGAAAATATCTACGCCCCATTTGTGCGAAAGGAGGAGCCTATTGAGCAAAGCAAAAAAGCAGAAAAACGCAAATAAGCACCGGGCGCTGTCCGCCCAGCAGACCATTCCTTATATCGCCATGCAC
>CALLNG010000345.1 GCA_938005345.1 uncultured Clostridia bacterium | reverse complement strand
ACCATGGTCAAGGATCACCGCACCGGGTACGAAGTGGGCGCCATTGACGATGTGATGGACGGAAACCTGGAAGGGTTCGTCACTGCCTACCTGAAAATGCAGTAAGGATTTTCCCGGCGGCGCGAAATGCGCCCGCCCGGGAGGATACCCGGAGGGCTTTGCATGAGAATACTTCGCCGGATGCTTGGGGCGGTGCTGGCTATCAGCGCCGCCCTGGCGCTTTTGACCCTGCTTACCGACGCGTTGGCTGGCAGCCCGCAGCTGATGCTTTCGCTGATGGAGCGGTACGCGCCGCCGGAAAACACAGGCAGCCCGCAAATACCCAGCAGGACATAAAGCCCAATGGCAGCTGCGGCCTGTTTAGGCCGCAGCATAAGCGCGATGAGGCTCACCATAATCGTTTGTGCGGTCACCAGTGTAGGTGTGAAGGGCAATGGAAATGCAATATACGCCGAAACACACAGCAGCGCGACCAAAACTGCAATTTTTGTGATGGTTTTTACCGTCATATGGATTCTTCCTTTTCTTGTTTTTTCCTCTATTATACGTGAAGATTTTCTAGTTGTCAACTACTTTTTATTTTTAAGTTTACAATGAGCAGTTCTTGACAAGATTAGCCCAGCAATATACAATAGAAGGAAATATGCGTGAGGAGGAAGTTGGATGCAGGAAAAAATGCGGGCGTTTCGCTGCGCCCTGCCATATACACTGCCCATCTGTGCCGGGTTTCTGGTGCTTGGCTTAGCGTATGGGATACTGATGCAAAGCCATGGTTTTTCGTTTCTTTATCCCCTATTCATGAGCCTGGTTATTTTTGCAGGGTCCATGGAATTTGCCGCCGTGGATTTGCTGCTGGGGACGTTCCAGCCGCTTTACGCTTTTTTTCTGGCGCTTCTGGTGGGTGCGCGCCATTTGTTTTACGGCATTTCCATGCTGGAACGGTTTCAGGGAACAGGACGGAAAAAAGCGTATTTGATTTTTGGTATGTGCGACGAATCGTTTTCCATTAACTGTACGGTGTCGCCGCCGGACGTAGACCGCGGCTGGTTTATGTTTTTTGTGACGTTGCTCAATCATATCTATTGGGTTGCGGGTGCAACGCTGGGCGGACTGCTGGGCAACCTGCTTCCTTTTTCCACTGAGGGGATTGATTTTGTAATGACTGCGCTGTTTGTCGTGATGTTTTTGAACCAGTGGGAAGAAACCAAAGACCACCGGCCCGCGCTGCTGGGCTTGGCTGCCTCCGCGCTGTGCCTGCTGCTGTTTGGCCCGCAGCAGTTCATTTTGCCCGCTATGGCGCTCATTCTTTTGCTGCTCACGCTGCTACGGCGCTGTGACGCAATCAAGGAGGTGCGGCACAAATTACCCTATGGCAACAAATTATAACCATTGCCGCAGTG
>CALLNG010000344.1 GCA_938005345.1 uncultured Clostridia bacterium | reverse complement strand
CCCCGCCGGTGTCGCCTGGCCGGTGGCAGCGTCCGCCACGGGATAGGTGATGCCCAGCAGCGCATCCTCCCCGGCGTCCGCCAGATACATCACCGGCTGCGCCAGCGGATGCTTTTGCACCGAGCCATCCGCCAGGGAGATGCTGTACAGGGTGCTTGCCGGCACATCCATGCGCCAGTCGGTAAACACAAAGGCGATGTACCCATTGGCACAGACCGTGGTGTTCAGGTCCATGAGATATTCGTAATCCACGCCCTTGACCCGCAGGGCGTCAAGATCCACGGTGCAAACTTCCTCCCGGTTCATGATGCCCTGGGAAAAGTTGAGACGGGCCATGCTGCCGGTGAGGTTATTGAAGCCGTAGAGATTTTCGCCGTCGCTGAACAGGTAGCCAAAGCCATCCGCATACCGAGCGCTGTCCTCCGCTGGCACCTGGGCCAGGGTAAGGTAATGGCGGGTATAGCAGAACTCATCGCAGACCAGTTCCGGCGCTGCGGACGCCCCAAGGGTGTAGGCGTAGAGCACTTCCTCATAAAGCTGCGTATCCGCATTTTGCTGCCTTGCCAGGATGTACAGGGTATCCCCCACTGGCATCACCGTAATCACGGAAGGATCCTTGGGGTCTGTAAAAAGCAAGGCGTCTTCTGGCGCGGCCAAGGCGAAAACGCTCATGCATGCCATGGCCAGCGCCAGCAAGAAAAAGCTAATTCGTTTGAACAAAGGGATTCGCCTTCTTTCTCATTTTTTCAGAAAAACGCCTTTCCTGCATTCCACTGGCTGATATCAAAGGAAAAGGCTCCCAAGATGGTCAACCTTGAATAGATTGGGGTCATCTTCCATAAAGCAACGGAATGCTTGGTTTCGTAACGTTTTACGATCAGACGTCTCATCCTCCATCTCTTCTCTACCAATGGCAATCACAATCTTTTGAATTTTCCGTGCACCTTGTAAAGTAATTTTCCCTTTGGCATTAAATATGCTGCCTACTATTAATAGAACGTAGCTTTATGTTAACTTCTTCCACCTGTTGCAAAATATTTGGGCAGATTAGCGCTTACAAGGTTCATAATCTGTTTGCCGAACGTCCTATGACAGACTGCGGGGCTATAGCACTTATAAGTGCCATAGCCCCCGTTTATATTGTGAAAAAGAATCTACTAAATAATATACGAGTGCAACCCCTGCCAAGCCTTCTGTTGAATATCAAATTAGAGTTGTGCTATGCACACATCAGTTTTTTATTAGAGATTTACAATGCGAGTGCACCTCCAAAAACAGAAGATGACCCATAGAGGAATTTGTTGTAAAATGGCAGCTGGCAAGATAAAACATGAGGAGAACCCTCAATGCGTCATTACCATCATCTTAGCATATCGAATCGGGAAAATAGACGATGATCAGCATTGCAAACGTACTTTCCGTCACCAGTGACGATCTTCTCTGCGACAACATTGTCATGGCAAAAGCACAGTTTAAAAAGGATACCGCGCTGTTGCTGGAAGATTGCAACGAGCACGAAATCCGCATCGTAAAGAATGTGATTGCTTCTCTGAAGAAGCGTTTGCGCAGGGATGCCGGTCTCCGCGCGGCCCGCAAAAATGTTGATGAAAATATTTTATTGTAACCCTATTGCACAAGCACCGGTTGCCTGAGTCTTTCAGATAACCGGTGCTGTTTTTTCCCTCCCAATACAGACATGCCTGTGTGATAAACCGTCCTTGGCTCATTCCG
>CALLNG010000343.1 GCA_938005345.1 uncultured Clostridia bacterium | reverse complement strand
GCGCATCACATTCGCCACCACCGCCATGTATGACGGTGTTAATTTCTGCTTCATACATAGCGATTGCTACTTTGCGCACTATTTCTGCGGGGGTACCCAATTTTTTCAAAACCGTTTTAAAATCGCTGGAGGCTTCGCCGGCAATGGAAAAGTCCTTTCCATCAATCTTATAATATTTGTGCATGATTGCGCCCCCTTAGACCCTTTTGATACAGCCTGCCACAGGCTGGATACATCGGAAGGTCCGTTGCCAAAAGAATGACTCCCTTCTCTTTGGCAAGAGCAATGACATCGTCCGTTGGCGCTTTTCCGCGGACAAAACAAATTGCAATAATATCCATCATCTCGGCCGTTCGTATCACCTGGGAATTAATAAGGCCGGTTAGGAGCAAGGACTGATCTTTTACATAGGCAAGCACATCACTCATCAAGTCGCTGCCACAGGCAGTGTTGATATTGATGGTCACCAAAGCGTCATCCGCTTCGCCGGTTAATATCTGCGCATTCAAAATGGTTTTGATTTCAGATAGCAGCATTGGCCACACTCCTTTTCAAAAATCAGGCGGTATACTTACTTAAGATGGTATCGATTTCATCAACAGTTAATTTCCCGTACACATCATCGTTTATCGTCATAACAGGAGCTAGCCCACAGGCGCCGATGCAGCGCGTTGCATCCAAAGAAAACCGGCCATCCTCTGTACATTCGCCCACGTCAATATTGAGCCGTTGTTTGATTTTTTCAATGATGTCACCCGAGCCTTTTACATAACAAGCCGTCCCAAGACAGACCCCGATTTTGTATTCACCCTTCGGTTTCAGGGAAAACTGTGCATAGAACGTGACAACGCCGTATACTTCAGTTAGCGAAAGGCCCAGGCCATCGGCTATTTTCTTTTGCACCTCAATTGGCAGATAACCATACACATCCTGTGCTTCATGCAAGACGGGAATCAAAGCACCGCGCATTTGCTTGTGGGCCGCAATAATTTCCTGTAGTTTTTCTGCTTGCTCTGCTGTTTCGTGAAATGGAATTGTTGTTTTTAACTCCATACGGAAGTCTCCTTTCTTGCTCTAAGAAATAATGCGACAAACTGTTATCTAAAGTTAACTTTTGTTTGCAGCGCGATTTACCGCCTTGAACTAGGCGGTTATGGGAAGAAAAAAGATTATCTTTTTTTTCACAAACCCATCAATTCATTATACCACAAATAGAAAAAAAATCTAGAGGATTTTCAGAAATTTCAAATAGTTGATGTAGAAAATACGACAAAAAAATTAGGGGAAATGCACAAATGGCAAAAAAGTCTTGTGGATAATATAGAATAAAATGGAATAAAAAGGGGAACACTATTAAAAATGGAGGCAGGGAGGCAAGAAAACATGTTGTTTGATACCATTTGCAAGGAACAGAATTTTATGAGATTAGCAGATGGAAAATGGAAGAGCGGGAGTAGCTATCAAGAGATT
>CALLNG010000342.1 GCA_938005345.1 uncultured Clostridia bacterium | reverse complement strand
ATTGTAGGCAACAGGGGTTGCTGCATCGGCATGACCGGGTGCTGGTTGCACTTTCCGGCGGCGCTGATTCTGTCTGCTTGATTCATTTGCTGCGGAAACTGGCGCCCGCGTGGGAACTAGAGCTGGCGGCAGCCCATTTGCACCATGGACTGCGAGGTGAGGAAGCGGATGGAGATTTGGATTTTGTTCAACAGTTGTGCCATCGGCTGGAAATACCACTCTATTAAAAACGGGCTGACGTAATACAAATTGCACAGAAATTGGGTTGTTCACTAGAAACTGCAGGGCGGCAACAGCGGTATGACTTCTTGCAGAGCATACAAAAACAAGAAAAATTTGATATCATTGCGACAGCACATCAAAAAAACGACCAGGCGGAAACGGTTTTGATGCATTTACTGCGCGGTAGCGGCGGAAGAGGGCTGGCAGGTATTCCGCCCCGGCGCGGCACGATTATTCGGCCACTTTTAGATGTGTCGCGGACGCAAATTGAACAGTATTTGGATAAAAATGGTCTGGATTACCGTGTGGATAGCAGCAATGCAAGCAGGGATATGACGCGCAATAAAGTGCGGCTGGAGTTGCTGCCGCTGCTGGAACGAGAGTACAATCCAAATGTGGTACAGACGCTGTGCCATACAGCGGAGAGTATGCGGCAGATGCAAATGGAATTGGACAGGCAGGCTGCCTGTTTTTTTCAAACAAAGGTTAGACGTACCTTAAAGGGCTGGGAAACAGAAAATAAAGCGCTGTTGATGTTGGGACAGGCCGTGGGGAAACTTGTCCTGTGCAAAATGGCACAACAGGAATTGGAATGGCCGCATATACAAGCAATTTGGCAGATTTTGGAACAAAAACAGAGCGGAAAAGGTGTGGATTTGCCAGGGAACAGGCGGGCAGTGATTTCCTATGGGCATTTGGTATTGCGGGAAGCAGAACACAAACCGCTGGAGTTTTGTTATCAGTTGCAGATCGGGAAAAAGCAGTACCTTGCAGAATTAGGGCTTTGGGCGGGCGCTCAATGGACACGGGGGGACGCGCTAGAACGGGATGGACATACCACGTGGTATGCCGGAGGACCGATTTGCATACGCAGCAGAAGGCCGGGAGACCGGATTCGGACAGGGGGAATGAACAAAAAAGTAAAAAAATTATTGATTGATGAGAAAATACCGCGAGAGAAGCGGGACAAGTGTCCGGTGGTGCAAGTTGGGGAGAATATTGTCTGGATTTATGGTGTGCGCCATGCGGATATGTGCCCGGAGGGGTCAAAAAAAATTACAATATGGATAAAGGAGAGAGAAGCATGCATCCGGATTTAAAAGAAATTTTGTTCACGGAACAACAACTGGCAGACAAAACAAAGGAATTGGCAAAACGGATTTCAGACGACTACCGGCATACCCCCTTTGTCATGGTGACGGTGCTAAAAGGCGGCTTTATTTTTGCGTCTGACCTGGTGCGCCAAATGGACATCGATGTCGACATCAATTTTATGGCAGTCTCCAGTTATGGCAATAGATCACGTTCGGGAGGGAACGTGAAAATTGTGAAAGATTTAGATTCTGATATCCGCGGTAAGCGTGTTTTGATTGTAGAAGATATCATAGACAGCGGGCATACACTCCTATTTTTAACCAACCTGATGAAGGAACGCGGGGCGGTGGATGTGAAAATTTGTACGATTTTGAACAAACCGTCGCGACGGGAAGTACATATTGACGTAGATTATTTAGGCTATGATATTCCAGATGAATTTGTAGTTGGCTACGGGCTGGATTTCGCAGAACGGTACCGGAATTTGCCCTATTTAGGAACTTTGAAAGAAGAGGTTTATAAATCTTAATTTTTTGTTATAATAAGAGGGATGGCGGATAACCGGAAACGGAAATACATAAGCCGCCGATAGCGGCAACCCCAAAAGTGATAGAATGAATAAAAATAAGGCGCTATCATTTGGAAATTTTGGGAAAATACAAAGCATTTTGTACTTGTAATTTCCCACAAAGTATGGTATGATTATAAAATCAGGGATTTTATGAAAAAGACCGCTAGGCATTAATAGAATAGACAGGTTCGGTTAAGGAGAGTGGTAGAGCCTTGAAAAAATATTTGAAGAATATTAGTTTTTATGTATTGCTGTTTGCGATTATGGTGGTCGTTTACATGTTGATTGTGCAGCCGCCAAAAGAGGAACCCAAGTATTTTTCTGACTTGGTGCAAAACATAGAACATGATAATGTAGAAGAATTGGTCATTGAAGAGGGCATGGTAACGGCGAAGCTCAAAAATAGCGATAGCCCAATTGTGGTGGAAGTGCCGTCGATTGGTGTGTTGCTGGAATTTTCGTCGCCCAAATTAAAGGAACAAATCGTCAATGGAACCATTAAGGTGAGTACGCCGACGCCACAGCAAATGCCGTGGTGGCTGTCCATGTTCCCCTATTTGATTCTGATTGTCATTATGATTTTGTTCTGGGTATTTTTCTTCCGCCAGGCGCAGGGCGGTGGCGGCGGAAAAGCCATGAACTTTGGAAAAAGCAAAGCAAAAGTACTAACGGAGGACCAAAAGAAGGTCAACTTCGGCGATGTAGCGGGAGCGGATGAGGAAAAAGCGGATTTAGAGGAAATTGTAGAATTTCTAAAAAATCCTGCAAAATATACGGCACTTGGGGCAAGAATACCAAAGGGCGTTTTATTAGTTGGCCCGCCGGGAACAGGTAAAACGTTGCTTGCAAAAGCAGTTGCCGGAGAAGCCGGTGTTCCGTTTTTCTCCATTTCCGGTTCTGACTTTGTGGAAATGTTTGTCGGTGTAG
>CALLNG010000341.1 GCA_938005345.1 uncultured Clostridia bacterium | reverse complement strand
CTATGATATTTCCGACCCGGGCAAAGTCATGACTAATGCGGACGGTAGCATTGATACTAGCCAAGTGGTCATCAACTGGTACAAGATGACGGATGTTACGAATGCCGCGGTTAATAGTGTGACATCGGTATCTACATCAGATACATATATGGTGACAGAAGACGTTGTGGGACAATATTTGAAGGTTCGTATTAATGTTCCCAATAATGATGCGGGAACAACAAAAGCATCTCACTACAGCATGCCGGTAGGCCCCGTTGTTGCGGCGGCGCCTTCTGTCAATACCGTCAGCAATGTGTATATCTATCCCAAGACCACGGAACCGGAAGACGGTAAGACCGCGGACCGCTTTGCAGGAAGCGGCGCGGCCGTGGGCAACGTGCTGGAGGGAACCTTTATCGCGATGAAGGACGGCGCGCAGGACAGCGATTTTACCTATCAGTGGTATACAGCGGAGTCGGAAGCAGCAAATGCGGCCAAAACAGCCATTCCAGGCGCAACGGGAAAAGAATATATGATTCGGCAGGAGGATGCGGGCAAATACCTGGTGTTCGGTGTGACGCCGAGCGGAGGGAGCGAGACGTTCGCAGTGAACCGTCCAAAGGCGGGGACCGTTTCCTACATGGCGCCGACAGCACCGCAACCTTGGGAAGCAGGAAAAGGCAGTGAAGAAGGATTTAACTGGCGTACGACCTTCCAGTTGGCGACGATGGGCATTCGGACGGAAAACTATGGAAGCATAACGCCATATCAGGGTAAAGTGGATCCGGGTAGAATAATGCTGGAACTGGATATGGGTGAAGTGAAGCAGTTCAGTCAAATCGATATTTTTGCAACAGCTGTTGTTGCATTTAATGCAGAGTTACAGTACTCCACAGACCGCAAGACCTGGACGAATATTCTGGCAACCTCTACGGGGGCGCGGGAAGAAATAGAACCGCCGTCCGAGAAATTGACAGAAACAGATTTGATTGATGCAGCAGATATCGGAGATAGAATTAAAGTGCTGCGTATAAACTTTGACGACATTCAAGGACGTTACGTACGTCTTTTGATGGGATCAACAACGGATAAATATCCAATGTACATTTCAGAAATTGAAGTGACAGGGGAAGACCTGCCTAAACCACTTGCTAGTATCACGGCGGTGCAAAAGGATGCCGGACAGACACTGCAAATCCCGCAGAATGCAACCAATGACGAAGTAAAAGCGTATTTGCAGGATAAACTGACGATTACGGCGCAATACACCGGAGGAATTGACAAACCGGTCAATGCCAGCGAGGCAACCTACAGCGCGACTACCACAACACCAGGAACCACGGCAGTGACCATCAGCTGGGGAGGCGCGAGCACCACAATTAACGTGATGGTTCAGGAGCCGGCATTGGTGACTGGAATTACGGCAGCAAAAAATGCCGGTGTGGAGCAGCTGTCCATTGTCAAAGACTCGGATGCAGATGCCATAAAAGCCTATTTAGCCGACAAGATTACCGTAACGGCAAGCTATGACAATGAGACCACTGCGACCGTTCCCAATGAGAATATTACCTACAGTGGAGATACGTCAACCGTAGGCCCAGGTACGGTGACACTGACCTACCAAGGCCAATCGGCAACGCTGGACGTCATGATTGTAGAATCTGTGGAACTGCTTTCTATCACGGCAGCAGTGGATGGTACCATTGAAATCAATCAATATGCGACTGCAGAAGAAGTAAGAGCAATTTTGGCGGCCAACGTTACTGTGACGGCGCATTACAGCGACGGAAACAGCGGGGCAGTTGACTTTGCCGATGTAACGGTCAGCCTTTCCACCAACATCTTGGGGAATGCCACGGCGACGTTGACCTATGAAGAAAAAACAGCAACGGTACCGGTGAGCATTGTTTCTTCCGTTCCGGTTGGAGATGTGGATCCCGCGATCTATGACATGAAGATTGTAGGATCTCCGGTATTAGGAGAGACCTTGACGTTTGAATATACGCTGGACGACCCGGCAGGTGCGGAAACCAATGTGGAATCCAAAATTCAGTGGCAGCAGCAGAACGTTCCGTATTATCTGCGCACTGCTAGTCTGTCCAGCGGGCAGGAGGTCACGCTGCAAACGGGCGGCGCCACCTTCACCATCCCGAACGACTCCAATTTGGTTGGGCAGTATATTGCGGTGAACATTAAAATTGGAGACGGTTATACGGGCAATGCAAGATACCGCACCATCGGCGTTGGGCCGATTCTGGCGTCAGCACCGGGAACGCCTGCGGCGAGCGGCGTTGTGATTCAAAGCGCAGAAATTGGCAGTGATAGCGGCCAGACGGTATATGGACATTATAACTATGCCGGCAGCGCTGAAGAAGGCGATAGCATTTATCAATGGTATATTGGAAACAGTGTAAGCGGAGAATTTGAAGCGATTGAAGGGGCAAACAGCTTGGAATATACACCTACAAACGCGGACAGAGGAAAATATCTGAAATTCTCGGTTATCCCTGTGGACGTCAATGGAAACCGCGGCTTAGAAGTAGAATCTACACAGCTGCCTACGGTGGGAGACGCAGCCTACGGCGCCTTTGTCACCGGAGGTTCAGGAGGATACCCTGGATGTTCGCTCAGCGGCGTTGCAAACGGGATTTATACGGATGCCGGCGGCGGACTGTTCACCTATGGAAGCTCGGCGTATGACGTGACCATTGACCTTGGACGGGTGAAGCAGCTCAGCGGCGCCAGCATCATCGGCAACAGAGCAAACGACACATTCCAGCTGCAGGCTTCCATCAACGGTACGGACTGGACCCCTATTCAAGATATCACCTATTCGCAGGCATCAAACTTTGACTTTAGAGAAAATGTATATGCCAGATACGTCAAACTGAGCGGCACACCCTCTGGGAACCTGACTTTGAGCGACATCGTTCTCTTTGTGGCAGAAAATGCCGAACCGGTCATTACGCTGGTGGGTGATACAGAAATGAATGTTTTCCTGGACGGTGAATATGTGGAACCGGGATATACCGCAATGGATGAAGAAGATGGTCCGCTGACAGACCGGGTTATCGTGACCGGCGAAGTGATCACCTCGCAGGTTGGCACCTACGTATTGACTTATTCCGTAACAGACTCCAAACCACAGACCGTGAAAGTGACCAGAACAATCCATGTGGCGGAAGGGTTCCAGACAGATGGTGATTTGGCATTCCAAAAACCGGTTACAGTAAGCGGCACAGATGGAGATAATCTGGTTGATGGTAATCCGTATACCGAATGGAATACCGGAGCAGCAAGTGCAAGCGCTGTGATTGATTTGGGTGCACAGCAGCCAATCTCAAAAATGACGCTAATGGCAGAGGGAAGTAATGCAACTTCCTATAAGTTGGAAGTATCAAGTGATGGTTCTTCCTGGAGCACCGTTGTAGAAGGCGGCGCAATCAATGGAACAACGACAACCGATTTTGCTCCCAAGGAGGGCAGATATGTACGGTTAACGGTGGAATCGGCACAGGGAGCAGCAATCACAACGCTGGAATTATTCCTGGATGACAAAGGAAAAGTGGAACTGGCAAAAGAAGCTTTGACCATACCCGGTTCCCTGGATCAGGTAACAGGAGACTTGGCACTTGCCAACAAAGGGTTGTATGATACCCCCATTACCTGGACCTCCAGTAATCCGTCCGTCATAACCAACGATGGAATTGTAACCCGCGGTAACATTGACCAGACCGTTACCATGACTGCGACCATTACGCTTGGAGACATTTCGCTGCAAAAAGAGTTTGCCAATATCCGCGTTTTGAAGAGCACGGGCACTGGCGGCGGCGGTGGTGGCGGCACCGGTGGCGGTAACAGCGGAGGAAGAGATGATTCCACATCTATTTATGTTCCCGGCAATTCTGGTACCAACCCCGTTACGCCGATTAATCCCGAAGATTTGGATCCATTCTCGGATGTGCCGAGTGGACATTGGGCCTATGCGTATATCAACGAATTGGCGGACCGTGGCATCGTCAATGGAACAGCAGATAGAATCTTTGAACCGGATGGAACCGTGACAAGAGCAGAGTATGTGAAAATGCTGTTAGAAGCGTTGGGAATCAGTACAGAGGGCGCAGAAGCGGAGTTCACGGATGTGAGTACAGAAGATTGGTGCTATGCTTATGTTGCAGCGGCGAGTCAAAATGGCATTGTCCAAGGCCTTGGCGATGGAAGGTTTGGTGCGAACGACCCCATTTCAAGACAAGATATGGCAGTCATGACGATGCGTGCAGCAGAAGTGGCAGGGGTTGATTTGGGCAGCGTGGACAGTGAACTGGATTTTGCAGATACGGCATCAATTGCAGAATATGCAATGGATGCGGTTGCAGCTATGAAAACCGCTGGCATTCTAAACGGCGATGAAAACGGTGCTTTTCTACCGGAAAACAATGCTACGCGTGCAGAGGCTGCAAAAATCATATCCGTAACACTTGAAGTAATTGAAACAGCGTAACAAACTTTCGGGGAAGTAAATCAAACTTGATATTCATAAGTTGTGTGGCTTGAACAATAAAACTGCTTTTAGCGGCCTTTACCGTTCAAGTGGGTAGTCAAAAAATATTATAGGTTCAGGCCGCGCAATCTCCCCGAAGTAATATCACACGCAGATTGGAGACGGCTGACAAAACCTGGGTTTCTATGACCAAGGACAACGATTCCGGTGTGCGTGTGTTTGCTTTTGTATTGTGGCTGAGGAAGCGGAAATAGGCAGTTGCAAGTGATCTGTATGGTTACAGATTCTTACCAGCTAACGGAGTAAGCAGGGAGGAGAGTTGCTTATATGAGAAAACTATTAGGGATAGGCGTGTTAATTGTTTCGATGCTGTGTTCCATGATCATTGTGCCTGCGGCAGAGGAAAGTGGGAATAATGCGGAAGATAACACGGTTATAACGGAAGAAAACGCGGCCTCCACGGAGGAAACTACAGTTTCCACGGAAGGAGAGACAACAGAAACAATTTTACAACAATCAATCGCGCTGCATTTGGGCCGTCCACGGGCTTTTGTGAACGGAGAGGAAAAGCGCATTGACCCCGACCATGCAGCGGTTGTCCCATTTGAGGAAAACGACAGGACCTATGTGCCTCTTCGTTTCTTAGGAGAAGCGCTGGGAGCAGAGGTCACGTGGGAGGAAGATTCGGACACGGCGGTGCTGGAAAACAGCAGCAAAACGGTCACAGCAACCAATGGCGAAAAAAGCATTACCGTTGACGGAGAAATGGTCCCAATTGACGTTGCGGCGGTTGTACGCGAAGACCGGTTCTTCTTGCCGCTGCGTGCCGTGGCCAATGCGTTTGGTCTAGAAGTGTTTTGGGATGCGCGCGGGTTGATTGTGCTGGGAGACAGTGAGGAAGTACCAGAAGCAGTGGCAGATGAATTGGTAGATGTTTACTTTAAGCCAAACAGTTCGGATATCGTCCATCCATATCCGGAAAACGATTTGCGCTGGATGCTCACCTCCAGCGAACGTGCGATAATCAATTTGAGTGAGGAAGAAATGAAAGCAGAAGCGCAGACGTATATGGATATGAACTTGGAGGAACTGCGGGAATATGTGGATGCGCAGTATGCCAGTTTGCCAAACCGAGTGACGCGCCCTGCCCATGAAAGAATAACGGCCCTGATGGCGCGGCTGTATCAGAAAACGCAGGATGAAGAGTACGCCGAACGGGCCATTATGATGATATACCGCGGTGCGGTGGATTACCCCAGCGTTCCTGATAAGCAGGAAGAGATTACGTTCCATAATCTTTCCAGTATCATGCCTTCTTACTGCATTTTTGCATATGACAATTTATATAACAGTCCTTATTGGGAAGAGTTGAGCAGCAGTGAAGGTGTCAACGCAAAACAAACAGTGGAAGGTTGGTTCCGTCAGCCGTTCCAATACTTGCATGATAACTATACAGACCAGTATATCAACAATTTGGGTGGATATTGGATCAAGCATATGGCGGGTGCGGCAGTGATTTTAAATGACCCGGATATGGTACGGGATGTGTTTGAAGTGATTGATAATGCCATGGGACCGGGAGAATGGCATGCAGACGGCATGTGGAGTGAAGGAACGTTTTCCTATGGGCAGCAGTTTGCCGGAAATACATCGGAAGCATGTAATGTGTTCAAGCTGTATGTAGACCCGTATGGATATGAGGACACCCGCTATGGACTCGCGCTCAACAAAACGGATGTATCATTTTTATGGCCAATCATGCTGAAAATGATAGAGTTGAATAAAACCATTAAATTTCCAGATGGCTCTGCGGTAGCAGTACATGATACCCACCACATCAAAGCGGCAGATAAAACCGTGGATATGCCGATCTTAGAAGAATATATGGATAATTTTGAACTCAATCATTTTGGACTTTATGGGCTAAAGCATGGGGATACAGAAGAGGCGCAGCAGATGAATCTAAAAATAGCGCCGCTGAGCGAAGGATTGCCATACAGTGCGGGACACTACCATGGGGATGTTCTCGGACTTTCTTTATGGAGTGCAGGCATGGAAATTCTGCCGGACGGCGGATATGTGTTTAATACGCAGTGGAACCGGTATTTGCATATGAATGCCGTTGTACACAATGTATCATGGATTTCTTCCCCACAGGTGCCGGCTTATTCCTCCAGAGGAACAAAATATATGCGGCCCAATGTGCTCGCATATGACGATGGATCGACAAACGGAAAACAGGTGCAGATCATTGAGGGCAGCCAGCCGCAGACAGAGGAAGACCTGATTGATATCAAACGGAGACTGTTGCTTATGGTTGCAACAGACGAAAACCATTCCTATACCGTGGATATCCAACGGCTCAAAGGCGGAACCATTCATGAGAATTTCCTCCGACAGGTAGAAGAAGAGGATGTTGAATTTGAAACAGACCTAGAGCTAGGAGCAGTGCAGCCGCAGAATTTGGGAGAATATCTCAAAAGTCTAGGGCTTTCGGGCGGAATCATCATGGATAATGCAACTTACTTTACTTCGCCACAGGGGGTTACGACCAGTGACCCGTATACCTTCAGCTGGAAAGGAAAAACAAGCGGAACTACAATGACCGCGCATATAAAAGGGAACCCAAATGCAACCATTGCGTTTTCCCAGTTCCCAACGATGCGCAGAGTGACCAACGTAGCGGAAAAGGACAACTATCCGGGGTACCATATGTACCAGCGTTTGGACGTTTCTCCGAGTGACGTTACCATATTCGGTGGAGTCTATGAGGGAACACGCGTAGACGAGACCACAAAAGTGAAAAGCGTGGAATGGCTTGAGCCTGAGGACAAAGACCCCATGACGACCATGCTCAAAGTACATCTGGACGGACAGACTGACTATATTTATGTGAGCAATGACACAAAAGTGCGTACATTTGAAGATATGACCTTCAGCGGTGCGTGTGCCATTGTACGAAAAGATGATGCGACAGGCGAAACCGTTTGGAGTTACATCTATGGTGAAGGCGAAATTGACTGTGGTGACACGAGAATCACCGGAGAAAAAAATTATTTGTATAAGGTGCTGGATGTAACCGGTTCCTTTACGGGCGAAGAGATACCGAATACGCTTCGGCTCAAAGGAACTCTTCCGGAAAACGTGAGAGGACTATGGGGACACACCATTTATTCCGATGGTTCTGGCCATGGATTCCAAATCATGGATGTGGACAGCAGTACCATTACTTTGAATAATGATCCTGGCTTTCAGCTAACAGAGGAAGGTGCGCAAATGACATACTTCCCCATGTATGAAGATACGCAAACCGGCCAAATCGGATCGAGACATGTGGATGGTACAAGTCAGACCTTAAGAGTGATACCGGGAGATGTGTGGTTTGAGGTGAAAGTTCCGACCTTTGTTGCAGAGTAAGGGGTGGTAAAGAGCGCATGAAGCAAGAAGCAATCGAACGAGACAATATTGCCATCCAGGACGCATTGAGCGGATGGTGGCAGCAATCCATGGAAAACCGTGATGAAAAAATGCAGTGGTGGCGTGAGGCGCGGTTTGGTATGTTTTTGCATTGGGGTGTTTATACCGTGGCAGGTGCGAAGTGGAAAGACGATGAGCCAGCGGTGTATTCCGAACATCTCATGCGGCACAGCCGGATTCACAAGAGTGATTATGTACGGGAGTTGGTACAAAAGTTTAATCCAGTGGACTTTGATGCGGACCGGTGGGTGCAATACGCACAAGAAACAGGTATGAAATATATCGTGGTACTTGCCAAACACCATGATGGTTTAGCATTGTACCCATCAAAAGTAAATAACTACAATATTACACTGACGAAGTACCAAGGCGACCCGATTGGGGAACTGCAGCAGGCGTGCCGGAAGCGCGGTATCAAATTCGGCCTGTACTATTCACAGGCATGGGATTGGGAGGATAAAAATGCACCGGGCAACGACTGGGATTATAAAAATCCGGGCGGCAATTTAAATCTATATGCCGCCCCTGGTGAATTTTGGCATATGACATCACCGGAACTGGTGGAGCATATTGCTAGAGAATATGTTGACAAAAAATCCATTCCGCAGATTCAGGAAATTATGGAGTGGTATCATCCCGATATTCTGTGGTTTGATACGCCATCGAAACTGCCGCTTTCTGAAAATTTGAGAATCTTAAAAATGGTTCGTCAGAAGTATCCTGAAGTCATCGTAAACAGCAGAATCACTCATGATGAGCCGCGTGTAATGCCCTACCGCAATTTTGCAGACTACTTAAATACGGCGGATCGCCCGGCAGAGGTGTATCCTGCAGACGGAGACTGGGAGGCAATTCCAACCACAAATGAATCCTACGGTTATTCGGCATACGATACGTCCTTTAAAGAGCCTTCCTTCTTTACCAGACTGCTGGCTGATACGGTGGCAAAAGGCGGCAATCTGCTAATGAACATTGGCCCTATGCCAAATGGGGTGTTTCACCCGACGGATGTCAAAATATTGGAAGGTATTGAACAGTGGATGAAGAAAAACAGTGAAAGTATCTATGGATGCGGCGCATCTGGATTGCCTGCTCAAGTGTGGGGAAGCATTACGAAAAAAGGCCGTACACTGTA
>CALLNG010000340.1 GCA_938005345.1 uncultured Clostridia bacterium | reverse complement strand
TGGTGGTGGAACCGGAATTTGGATACAAATGCGGATCCAGTTAAGGAGGATTCTGACAATGAAAGGAATTATGCCCGCCACATTGTCGCCAACTACAACGGGCGTTCCTTTTCCAGCTGGTGTAAACCCAGCGGTACGACGCGCCGGTTCCGCGATGAATATAACCGGTTTACTGGTAACATTAATACCTTTGTGCAGGAATATATGTGGGGCAGTTCCCGTGCAGAGGAATATGCGGCGCGGGCCGTGCAGGATTTGTATTTTATGACGCTGCAAATCGGGACGGTGAGCGTGAGCAACGATACCTACGGCGGCGGCAAACATGCGCGCAACCGTCTGGACTTTGGCGCACGGACACCGACAATGGTACAATGTATTAAACGGCTGATCAACTGCGACGCCATGACGCCGGAGGTTTATACGATTTTGTCCAAATACTGCTGGAGAAGCGGGTATGTCCTCAGCGGATGGATTACGTCAAGCGGCAACTGGGGCGGCTATGAGGAAGCTGGAAACTATGCGGTCGTCTGCGAATTCCCGGAGTTCCAGGAGTCGCCGCAGTGGGAAGAAAATGTTATGAAATACATTGAGCAGACGGCGCTTTCTTATGTCCGGGACGATTTGTCCTGCATTGAAGTGCCGCTGCAATATGCCAATGTTGCAAAAGGAACCATCACGTCGTTTGAAAGCATTAAAAAAGACGTTGGATCGGAAGAGCCGCCTTACAACGATGCCGTGGCGGAAGCGTTGCACAATCTGACGCGGTACGTCATGTACTCCAGCGGGCCGGGCTACCGGGATCACCAACAAGGCGATTCGGCGCAGTACACCCGCTCTTATGCAGGAGGGTTCATGACGGAGGCGGTGCAGTTTAACGATCCGGAATTGTTGTATGCCGCTACCGGGGGAACCAAAGGCCAGGCACCGCCGTTTGAATCCATCATCTTTAAGTCGGGGAAAAAAGTTGTCATGCGTACCGGCTGGGATGAACGCGCCAATTACCTCTTTACCCAGATGGACGGCGGCTATTCGTCCCATGGGCAGCAGGACGACCATGCTATTTCCTTGTTTGCTTATGGGAAATATCTCATTGCGGACACTTCCTATACGGGTGCGCAAGGGGAAGCCAATAACTGGCTGAAATCAGCGGCAGGCCATAGCTTGGTACAGATCGATGGGAAAGACCAGCTGGCCTATGGAAGTTCAAAAATGGGAACCATCAACGACTGGGGATCCAATGACCACTATGACTTTTACAGCGGCACTACGCCCAATTATTCTACGGCCGGTGTGGAACCGACACGGGAAATTTTGTTTGTCAAACCGGGTTTTTGGATTGTTTCCGATTACCTGGTGCCGGACAGCATGACCACACCGCACACCTATGAGCAGCGCTGGATCATGATGCCGGACGCCAACATGAGTATTGACGAGGGCACCAACATTGTGCGCTCCAACTATGATGATGTGAATATCCAAGTGGTGCCTGTCGCTTCGTCCACCTATGATTCGGTTGGCATCGAAGACGGTTTGATGGGCGGCGGTACTGGCGTTTTGAATAATACCCAATACGCAGACTATGAAAAAACGCAGAAAACAGGCGTTCAGACGTTTAACACCATTTTGTTCCCAGAGGACAATGGACAAAATCATTCCATTGTAACCAAACCGCTGGCAGTCAGCGAGGTGGAAAACGAGGGGGCAAGTGCATTCAACTTTACCATTACGGATAACCATACGGGGAAACTGGTAGAGTCCAATTACTATTTGCTGCATGACAAAGCGCAGCGGCAGGAGCGCTCCTTTGGCGATTATACCTTCAATGGCCAATTGGCTTATGTGGAAAAAACCAACGGCGGCCTTTCCGCCATCATACTGCGCGACGTAGCAGATTCTGATGAAGGACTGAAACTGACGGATGCGATAGAAGGGCGTACCTTGGTGCAAACAACGGTTCCAGTACAGGATTTGAGTATCCGGTACAATGGGGATTTAGTGGAAATTCAGACACACCAGGATATTTCTATGGATGCACGCACTGTAACCATTCGTGGAATTGATACGGCCGGATTGAATTTCTATGCGCCCTATGAAGTGCAGCAGGTGAAAATTGATGGGACCATTTATCAGAAAGGGAAAGATTTCCATCAGGATGGCACCACCGTTTATTTTGAAGAGAAATTTATGGAGGAAGAACCAATTTCACCTACGCCAACGCCTT
>CALLNG010000339.1 GCA_938005345.1 uncultured Clostridia bacterium | reverse complement strand
TGTACGCGCGCTGGGTTACGAGGTGGTCGCGCAGCAAAATGGAGGATATCCGAACGGATATATTTTGGTTGCCGCATATAAGCAGCTGCTCAAGGATATCACAGCGAGCTACAATGTACCTGCGATACGCGGAGATGTGATGACGCTGCTATACAATGCGCTGGATGTGAATATTCTGCAGGAATCCATAAGCGGCGGCGAGGCGTATGAAGAATCGAATGACACCTTCCGCAGTCTGCTTTCCGCTCAGGATGAAAAGGTTGTCCTGAAAGGAATTGTGACTGCTAATTACGATACATGGCTCATCAAGCCGATTACGGGGCTAGACAGAGATGAAGTGGAAATTGACGGCATGATTTTTGCGGTTGGTGAAACCAATGCAGCGGATTACATCGGACAGGAAGTACAGGTGTATTATCATGAAAATGAAACGGAAAACCGCATGGAAATCATCAATGTCGCACCGACGAAAAGGAACAGCACCGTCACAGTCACAGCGGAAGAATACATCAGCTATGGCAATGACAAGCTGGAATATGAACGCGATGGCAGGAAGGAATATCTATCCATCGCCTCTACAGCGTCCTACTTATACAACAACCGTATTGTCCCGGCGTTTAACAGCAGTTATTTGGATGGTCTAAACGGCAGCATTACAGCGGTGGACAACAATGGCGACGAATGGTATGATTACATTTTTGTGGATTCCTATGTGAGTATGGTTGTGGACAATGTATACAGCAATGGCAATCTATATTTCAAAAATGAATTTCAGTTTCAAGATAAAAATTATTTGACTCTGGATGACGCAAACAGTGACCTGCATTTTGCGATTGAAAACGCACAGGGGGAAGCCATTAGCTATTCCGAGATAAAAGCGGGTGACGTCGTTTCCGTTTTTAGCAGCGAGGATGGATTGCAGCTCAAAGTTGTTGTTAGTGACAAACGCGTGGAAGGAACCATTACGGAGGTGCAGCCAGGTGAGGGTATGAGTATTGACGGCACCTATTACCCTTTTGCCAATGAAGCGGTGGAAGCGTCGCTGCGTGTTGGCGACGTCCGCACAGTATATCTGAACCATGAAAACAAGGCCGTCTATGCCACAGACGAAGGGCTAGAGTCCGGCACGACAATGTATGGATACATTTGGACGATGGGGTTGTCCGGCGGCGGATTTGGAACCGTGCAGGCTAAAATTTTGGAAAGTACCCCGGTACAGAATGAATGGCTGAAAAGTGACGATATGTATAGCACCAATCTGGTAGCGACGCTGATTTGTAATAACGGCGGTGTAAAAGTGGTTGATTTGAACGGTAAAGTGACCTATAACGGCGAGTCTATGAGCGCAGAGGACTTTATGGAACGGTTTGGCAGCGGGCCGGTGAAATACCAGCTTGATTCGGCAGGAAAGCTGAAAACGATCGAAGACCCTGTGCTGGAAGGCGGATCAAACACGGTGAAACTACGCTTTAATGCGGACGAAAGGGTGTTTGGCGGCTATGAAGCATATGGTGGTTTTGTGATTGATGATAATACCAGAGGAGTTTGTGTGCCGACAAATACCGATGCGACAGATGAGGATTTGCTGACATGGGTGCGTATCACAAATTCTAGCAAACAGTATTATGTGCAGGGATTTGACTATGATGAAAACACCAAAACGGTGAAGTTTATCACGCTTTCAGAAGAATTAAAAGCAAATGATATTCAAAACATTGTTCCAACAACAAGCAAAATTGGCCTGGTGTCCAGTGCTACACAGATGACGGATGAAAACGGAGACAGTGTTTGCCAGGTGGAGCTATACTATAATAATACGCTGCAAACGTTTAAAACGGCCAGTGTCGTACCAGGGAAAAATGATGCGATTATGACACTCAAACGCGGTGACTTGATTTACTATACCACAAATAATAATGGGCAGCTGGATAATGCACAAATTATTAAAAGCCTGAAATTTGAAGATGAGGCCTGCTGGGAAAACAGAGGTACAGATACAGAGACACTGTTTGGATATGTGAAGGAATTGTCCTTTAACGATATCAATATAACGAGTGTATGGAAAGTACATACCATGGCCATGATGCTGGACAATGGCGTAACAGAAGACGTATTGGTGCGTGTCAGATATACACCGAGCATTTATATCTATGATACGGTGCAAAAGACGGTATCCGTTGGGGCGGTTGAGGACATCAGGCCATATACGGGCAATGACGCGACATCAGACAAGGTGTTTGTTGTACGGCCATACGGCAATGTCAGTGTGGTTGTCATTGTGCGATAGTGGGAAAGGAAGAGGTGATGACAATGAAACGGATTATCAGTATAACGTTGACGCTGTGCATTGCGCTGAGCTGCTTGGCAGCGCTGCCGGCAGCAGCGCAGGAAGAAGGCGGAATATTTGAAGATAGTCTGGCGGCTGAGCAGGGGATGGAAGAGGAAACCGTAGAGGAAGAAGCAGCGGCCAACGCAGAAATCGGCTCAGTGGATACCGCAGAATTTGTGCAAAGCGCTGCTGCACCTGAACTGCCGGACTACAGTTATTTGTCCAGTTCGTGGTCGCTGTGGGACGAAGTTGTGTTTGACAGCCTGGAGAGCGATAGATATACGCTCGGCACAGATGAGAGATTTGAAACTAGTATTGTGGATGGTGCGCTGACCTTTACCAAAACAGGAAGCAGTGGAAATGCGACTTGGAACAGCGCGCTAACCTACAACTTTCCGGAAGGGAAAGCATTGACAGACGGAAAGTATTACATTGAGTATACATTTCAAAGTGACATCAAAGGAAGCAACGGCACCGGATTTAACGTGGAGATGAATAATGGCAGCGATTTGATCATCCGAACGATTGCAAGAAAAACCAATAATGCGATTATACAGCTTATTTTGCGTGAAAGTCTCGCAGCGGATACTGCTACCTCGGTAATCGCCACATCCAGGACGCTCCAAAATTATGAACATGGAACCATTACAACGGTCGGCACCCTGCATGACACGGAAGCGTCCAGCATTAACATGTATATGAACCGCGTAGAGCATCCCTATCAATTTTATACGGCAACGAAGGGAGCAACAGGCATTGATAATATCACGCTCAATTTTAGAGGAAGCTCTGATACGGGACAATATGCCAGAATCTATAGTCTTCGAGTTTGGAGGGAAATAGACGACCCGCTGCTGATTGCGGATGTAGAATCATTGACGGCAGATCAGCTCACGGACGAACCAACAAACGCCATCACGAAGGATCTTTATCTGCCGTCAGAGCTAACGAATGGAACAGCGGTTTCCTGGTCATCCGATGCGGAGGACGTGGTGAACGCAGACGGAACGGTCATGATGCAGAGCGGAGACAGGGAGATCACCCTAACAGCAACACTGACGCGCGGAGGGGTATCTACAACGAAACAGTTTTTGTTCACTGTGCTGGATGCGGAAAAAGCAAATCGGTTTCTCTACGTCAGCCGGGACACGTTTGATACGGAAGAAGATCTGGCGACTTGGAGCTACGAACTGGGAGAAGGTTCCGTCACAGGCGGAGGCAGGCGCATGTGCCTGCAAAGAAACGGGGAATACCAAGAGGTGTCTGCGGCAAAGTATTTCGTGACGCAGGACAAAAACAACCGCTTTGGTGCAACCGGTGAAAATGTCACTGTAGAATATCAATTCGAGATAGATGAAAATTTGAGTGAACTGAAAGCGGAATTGCTTGACACGGAGGACACTGTAGTTTCTGATTTAACAGTGGATGGTGCTGGACTGACGGTCAGCTATAGTGACGGGAGCGCAGATGCAGAGGCGGCGACGGGATATACGGCAGGTACGGTGATAGACGTGAAATATGAAATCAATACCGCCACCGGCGCCATGAAAGCTTACATTGATGGGACGCTGCTTGCAGACGGATTTGTCAGAAACGGCGCAAAGAACATAAGCGCGCTCAAATTCAGCACAGGCTATGAGGAAGCAAGCGGTGCGATGTACCTGGATAATGTGAATTTGCTGATAGAATCGGCGGACCGGATAGCGACCAAATTAGCGCTGGACAAACAAATTTTAACGTTTGAAAACATCAAAGGATCGGAAAAAAACAAAGAATCGGCGATTGTCGAAAATTTGAGCCTTGTGACCCGTGGAACGATGGGCAGCAATATCACATGGAGTTCAAGCAATGAAACGGTGCTTTCCTCGGAGGGAATGGTAACACGTGGAAGCGAGGACCTGCAGGTAACGCTGACCGCGACGTTACAAAACGAAACACGAACAGATACCGTCGAATTTTTGCTTGTTGTCCGCGGTATTGATGAAAGCAATTTGGCACTGGGCGCGACGGTTCTGGCAAGCTCCGGCAAAAGCACCGCCAGCAATGTAAACGATACGCTGCTGGACCTGGCGTGGAAGGCAGGTTCTCTGAATCCCTATCTGAGGCTTGATTTGGGGGGCATTCAGACAATTTCACGCGTTGTGTTGTATGAGATGGATGAAGCCGGAAGCTATCTGGTGACGGGATATGTCCTTGAAGTCTCGGACAATGGCACCGAATGGACGACGCTCACGGAAGGAACATCAGTCGGCGCCAAAAAAGAGATTGTATTTTTACCGACAGAAACCAGGTATATTCGGTATCAGGTTACTGCTCAGCAGTCAGGATACACGGGGTTATATGAAATGGAGGTATACTGTGACCCATCTGATGATCTCCTAGTCAAGGCAGATATGGAATGGCTGCGCTATGTTCTTACAGATTATATAGTTTCCGGTGCACTGGATTTACCGACAGTAGGAAGATATGGCTCTGACATCAGCTGGAAATCTTCTAACACGGTTATCATGAGCGATGACGGCTTGGTCTTTACGCAGCCGTCAAGGGACACCACATTTGTCATGACGGCAACCGTGTCGAGCAATGGATATTCGGAAACGCAGCCGTTTAGCAAATTGGCGCAGGGAACGGGCGGCACTTCCTCGGGCGGTAGCAGCGGGGGCGGCAATGGCGGAGGTGCGCTCAGTGGCAGCGGCGGCATGGTAAATTATATTCCGGACTCCGGTTACACCCCGACAGCTACGCCAGCGCCACCGACACCAACCGATGAGCCGGACAACGCGGGAACCTTTTATGACGTGCCAAAAGATGGTTGGTCCTATGCCTATGTGGAAGCATTGGCGGAAAAGGGTATTGTCAATGGTTATGCCGGCGCCTTCAATCCGGAAAGCAGCGTAACCCGCGAAGAATTTGTAAAAATGCTGCTGGGCGTGCTGAAAGTTGTAACGACAGAGATGGAAACGAATTTCAGTGATGTGGCAGCCGATGCATGGTATGCACCATATGTTGCAACCGCAGCGCAGCTTGGTATTGCCCAGGGAATCGGCGGCGGCGAGTTCGGCGTTGGACAGACCATTTTGAGAGAGGACATGGCGGTGATGGTGCAACGTGCACTGGAAACAATGGGGATTACCTTACAGCAGGAAGGCGAATCCATTCCTTTTAGCGACGCACAGGCCATCAGCGATTATGCGAAGGAAGCTATTGACATGCTAGTGCGTGCGAATGTCATCAGCGGCGATGAAAACAATAGGTTTAATCCCAAGGAAAACTTAACCAGAGAGCAAGCGGCAAAAATCATTTGCCTGTCAGGAGGGATTTTAAATGAAGAGTAAAAAATGGTTGTCCCTCATCTTATCTGCGGCAATGGTGGTTACCCTTTTGCCCGTATGGGAAGAGGAACCCCTGGCGGCGGAGGCGAAGGCAGCCGTTGCCGCCTCCGCAGGAGAGTCGCTGGTCGGAACAGATGGCTACTGGCATGAAAGCATGGAGCAATATCAGGCGTTTGACTATTCCGACCCGAACTGGATTACGGACGAAACCTTTTTTGGACAATGGAACGGCAGCTTTTGGACCAAAAGACCATATATCGACTATTCCAGCAGCACGGTGCTGATGGAGGCAGAGGCGGCGGTAAAAGCGGGGGACTACGAGCTGGCAAAAGAATTTGTTTTCCAATACTATAAAGAAAAATTTGAAAGTCAGCCAAGGGTGAAAACAGGTACAACAAACCGTATTTATAGGCTGGGTGCGGAACTCATGTTTGATAATCTTTGGTACAACGGTGCGTCCGGTTTTCAGCCTTCGGATAAATTTTACGTACCAAGTGAGTGGGGCGAGGTTTCTGCAAACGTGCTGGAAGTCCTGCAATCTATTTCAACGTCCACTCAAAA
>CALLNG010000338.1 GCA_938005345.1 uncultured Clostridia bacterium | reverse complement strand
GACTTCTGGATGAGAATTTTGCAAATTTGGACAACAATA
Organism: uncultured Clostridia bacterium; assembly: GCA_938005345.1. GTDB lineage: Bacteria > Bacillota > Clostridia > RUG12999 > RUG12999 > JAAWTG01. Next base: position 1,739 of record CALLNG010000338.1, on the reverse strand, counting down.
TGATAGAGGAACAAGTATTAAATGGAAAGACAGGCGCAACGTTCGGTTGGATTGGCAGCAATATAGGAAAATGGCTGGACACAATGAAAGAGCGCGATACAACCTTTGATTTAATTGGCGTTCCGTTTCCTGCTCCCAATCCTGGAGAGGTTTCTTCCTTTAATACAGCGAACCTGGAGACCAACGGGTATGGTGCAGCGATTACAACCAGCTGCAAAAATCCAGAACTCGCTGTAAAAGTTTTAGAGTACGCATATAGTCCTGAGGGATGGATGTTCAGCAATTTTGGGATAGAGGGAATCAGTTATACCCAGGAGGATGGTAATCCCCAATATACGGAAACAATCAAACAGAATGATGAAGGAAAAACGATGCTTGAAATGATGACATTATATACTAGGGCAAACATTCCCGCTCCTATGGTACAGGATTATCGGTATACACAGCAATATTTATCGATATATCCTTCGCAAAGACAAACGCAGGAATATTGGAGCCGGGGAGACAATAGCAGCAATAAACTTCCCGTTCCAGTAGACCATATTACACACTGGAATGGTGAAGATATGACCTCAGTTGAAGAAGAAATCCAACAATATGCAGATACAATGTTCGTAAAATTTGTATTGGGCCTTGAGCCAATCGAACATTTCGAGGAATATGTGCAACATATCAAAACGCTTGGGATTGACGCTTTGCTGCAACTAAAGCAGCAGGCGTATGAACAATATTTACAAAATTAAGAAGGGACGGGGAAAAGGTATGAACACTGTAAAAAAAGTAACATCTTTATTTTTAACTTTATGCATGTTATATTTGCCAGTTGGTGCATGTGCACAAGACGCTATGTACATTTCTTCAGATTTTAATAATTCGGTTATTCCAAAAGGAACTACTACCACACCAACCGATGAGTATTGGAATGCTAGTATTAAGTTAGCACCGGAAACGGTAGGCAGCATGGAAGGTGTGAAGGGAGTTTTTGGAAAGAGCAAAGAGGATCAAAGTATTCGACTGACCGCAGATGCTACGGCCGGGCAACAAAAAAAACCGAATCTATGGATGCGTCAGAAATCTTTAAGCGGAACTGTGACTTTGGAAGCTAATTTGTGTCCGGCTCAAAATATGCGTACAATTATTTCAATGAAAATTGGGGGAAACTGGGGCACCAATGGGAACGATTTACTCTATTTAGAAAACAATGATAATGCCTTTACCGTAACGAGTTTTAAGCAACCAATCGCTAGTCTTGCCGAATACCGCTCCGATAAGTGGTATCATATAGCGGCAGAATTTTTTGAAACGATGCAATATAATCTGTACATAGATGGCGTGAAAGTAGTAGATATGGGAACTTTACCTTATGCCGCAGCAGATATTTCTGATTTAGACTTTAAGTTTTATTTAGATACAAAGAAGCTTGGCGGTACTGACAGCATGTATCTTGATGATATCAAGCTCTATGCAGGAACATTTGATGCTTCAAAAGCCATTGCTTCTGTTGATTCAGATGTATATACGATCGAAAATCAGACGATTCAAATTCCAAGCGGCGTCGCTGCAGAGCAGCTGCATCAAAACGTGACGGTATCGGAGGGGGCAACAGCAAAAATTTTGAATGCCAGAGCTGAAGAAGTTACCGGGAATACCAGAATTACCAAGGATATGATATATACTGTGACAGCATCCAACGGAAGTGCACTCAAAGTTTATACCTTTGATATACAGGAAGCAGGTCC
>CALLNG010000337.1 GCA_938005345.1 uncultured Clostridia bacterium | reverse complement strand
TATATGCCTGCGGGCCCAAACCCATGCTCCGGGCCGTACAGACATTGGCTACCCAGTTTAGCATTCCGAGCCAGTTATCCATGGAAGAGCGGATGGGCTGCGGCATTGGCGCCTGTCTGGTTTGTGCCTGCAAGACAAAAGATGAGACAGGGCAGATCCATCAATCGCACGTATGCTGTGACGGGCCTGTTTTTGACGGCAGCACGATTGTATTTGAATAGAGAGGAGGAAACAAAATGGCGGATTACCGGGTGACGATAGCCGGCGTCACGATGAATAACCCTATTGTGACGGCGTCCGGGACATTTGGATTTGGCCGGGAATATGGACAGTTTTATTCTCTGGATGAAGTAGGAGCAGTATGCGTTAAGGGATTGACACTCAAGCCACGCAACGGAAATGATGCGCCGCGGATTGCGGAAACGCCTTCTGGAATATTAAACAGCGTTGGTTTGCAAAATCCGGGTGTGGATTACTATTTGCAGCACGAACTTCCTTACTTGAAACAGTTTCAGACCAAAGTGATTGCCAATATCGCAGGCAGTACCATAGAGGACTACTGTGAAATGGCAGAAAGAGTGTCAGATAGTGAAACGGATATGATTGAAATGAATATTTCATGCCCCAACGTGAAAGAAGGAGGGGTAGCATTTGGCGTGTGCCCGCCGATGGTAGAGGAAATTACAGCCGCTGTGCGCAAGCATGCGAAAAAACCGCTGATTGTAAAACTTTCGCCCAACGTGACCGATATCACAGAGACAGCGAAAGCGGCGGAGGCCGCGGGAGCGGATGCGCTATCGCTCATAAATACGCTGACGGGGATGGCCATTGATATCCACTCACGCCGCCCCATTTTGCACAACAACATCGGCGGCCTTTCCGGCCCAGCGGTCAAACCGGTTGCAGTGCGTATGGTGTGGCAGGTACGCCAGGCGGTAGAAATTCCCATTATTGGGATGGGCGGCATTTCCAGCGGAGAGGATGCAGTGGAATTTTTGCTGGCAGGTGCAGATGCAGTGGCGATTGGAACGCACCATTTTGTTGACCCCATGGCATCGGTTCATGTGATGGAGGGTATCAAACAGTATATGGAAGCATATCATATAGAGCGGGTCTGTGACTTGGTGGGAAAAGTAGAGGCATATTGAGGAAAGCGGGGTGACAGTGGATGACAACCTTGATTTTTGTACGGCATGGGGAAGCGGAAGGCAATGTGGAAAAGGTGTTTCACGGTTGGCATAACTCTGATTTGACGAAAAATGGCCGGCTTCAGGCGGAACGGACGGCGGAATATTTGCAGGATGTGGCGATTGATGTGCTCTATGCAAGCGACCTAAAACGGACCATGGAAACCGCGGGCTATATTGCACGGAAAAAACACTTGGAAATTCATCCAGACAGCAGGCTGCGTGAGATTTTCGGCGGGGATTGGGAAAACAAGCCATGGGCAGATTTGCCGGAAACGTATCCGGAGGCATATGAAAATTGGCTCAAATATCCACATAAGCTCATCATGCCGGGAGGGGAATCCATGCAGGATTTCCAAAAACGGCTGGTGGAAGCAGTGGAGGATATTGCCAAGCAAAATGAAGGAAAGCAAATATGTATTGTAATACATGGAACCGCGCTCAAGGCGCTACTTTGTTGGTTTCGGCGATTGCCGCTATCAGAATTTCCAAAACAAAAATGGTGTGATAATGCTGCCGTAACAATCGTGGAAGCGGACCAGGGAAACTACACGGTAAAGGTAGATGGCTACAAAGACCATTTGGGAGAGCTCAGCACACTGGATAAACAGACGTGGTGGCGTGGAGAAACGGAAGAATAGCTCCTGCTTTCGAGTAAAAGAGGAGTGATAGCGATGCAGGGAGTTAGGCGGTATCAAGTGAAACTGCTGCCACATGACCCTGCATATGGGAAATGGGTGTGAGACAGTTAAAACACAGTTGCAAGCAATTTGGAAAGGCAATGTGCTAGAGACCGAGCATGTTTGAAGTACTGCAATTGTACATATTTGGGAAAAACCAATTTTGGATGTTGCGGTTATGGTAAAATCATTTGCGAATATCGATTGGCAGGCAATAGAACAAGAAGGCTATGAAAACCGCAGATTGCAACACCTGGATAATGACCGGTATTTGTTTGTGCCGCGGAGCAGTGATGGGCTTTCTTTACACCATATCCATTGTTACGAACCGGATAGTGCTGATTTTTTGGCAGCTGGCCGCGTTTTGGGATTATTGCAATA
>CALLNG010000336.1 GCA_938005345.1 uncultured Clostridia bacterium | reverse complement strand
AATGCGTGGAGCGCGCGGCGCTGCTTGCAGACCACGACGGCAGCAAAATTCCCGTCAAGCTGACCTTCCAGGGGCCCAAGCTGCATGTCACCTGCGAAACGCAAAGCGGACAGTTCCATGATGTACTGAACGTGGAAACCACCAATATGGACGATTTTGAAATCGGATTCAACCATAAATTTTTGCTGGATGCGCTGCGCGCGGCAGAATGCGACACGGTGCGCATGGAGTTCACCGGGTCCATTAAACCGCTGGTGATCAAACCCATGGAAGGAAATTCTTTCTTGTTTATCGTGCTGCCTGTACGGCTGAAATAAGATAGTTTCCGGGAACAACAAGTCAATACCCGAAAAGGGACATAGGGCCCTTTTCGGGATAGAACAGCGACAAACTATGACAATTTCCTTGTTTCTTTTATGATACAATAGAAAGAGAATGAAAAAAGCGGGGAAAGACTGATACAAATATTCCCCTGGGGTTCCAAAGGGGCTGCCGTCCCTTTGCATTAGAAATATAGTTTGTCAGGACATGTGACTGACAAACTATATTTCTAAAGGCGGGAAATCAGCTTGCAAAGCTGATGTTGCCAAAACGTACCGTCTTGCGATAGGAGGAGCCCACGAGGGGGTCGTGAACCCCTTGATGGCAGAACACGCAAACCTGTATGGGAATTTTGTCCCCTTCGTGATAAGATAGTAATAAAGAAAGGAGCGCTGGCTATGCAGGACATTGTTATTCATACGCCGTTTATCAAACTGGACGGCCTGCTGAAATTTGCGGGCCTTGTACCGGATGGTGCGGCGGCAAAAGAACTCATTTGGAACGGCTGCGTCCGCGTGGACGGCGCAGTGGAGCAGCAGCGCGGCAAAAAAATTTATCCCGGCGCGGTGGTCACGGTTTTGCTGGATGGCGAAGAGCAGCAAATCCGTGTGAGCGCGCAGCAATAGCGCCCGGATTGTGTGGCGCATAGGCGCCGCTAAAAACGCTGAATCTGGGACAGGCCCAAAAAGCGCTTGGCAAAAAAGACAAAAAGAGGGATGGCATGGTAGTTGATAAATTGTATGTGCAGCAGTTTCGCAATTACGAATCGCAGCTTTTGTCCTTGTCGCCGGGGATGAACATCTTGTACGGCGACAACGCCCAGGGCAAAACCAATTTGCTGGAAGCCATTTATTTTGCCGCCATGGGTGGCACGTTCAAAAGCGTGGCGGACAAACAGATGGTGCGGCTGGGCAGCCAGGCGGCGCGCGTGCGCCTGCGGTATATTACCCGCGGCGTGGCGCATGTCAATGAAATAATATTACCCGCGGCAGGGCGCAAAAAAATCACCTGCGACGGGCTGGAAATCAAAAAAACGTCCGAACTGGTGGGACGGCTCAAAGTGGTGCTGTTCACACCGGCGGATTTGGAATTGGTATCGGGCGGCCCGGCAGGGCGGCGGCGGTTTATGGACGTATCCATCAGCCAGCTGCGCCCGCGTTACCTTTACGCCTTATCGCGCTA
>CALLNG010000335.1 GCA_938005345.1 uncultured Clostridia bacterium | reverse complement strand
TGCTGGTATGTCGTGGTCAGCGGCATGTTGTAGGTTTCATCATACGTCAGGTATGTTTCAAACCCATTTTCTTCTGAATGGGTTAAGTTGGCGTTATTATCATATGTATTCTGAACCGTTTGTATGTAAGAACCACGTTTTGTTTGCTGGCTTTTGATTCTTCCATACTCGAATGTATAAGTGGTCGTTTGTTCCGTTGTATTTCCATTTAAAACAACGCTGTTATCTAAATAACTTCGACTTTTTGAAATGATATATTTATAAGTATCCCGAACGGTCCGCTGATCTGCAACCCTAGTTTCTTCACCAGTAAAAGTATAACCGGAACCTAACGCATAGAGGCCATCTTTCGGACTGTCATAGTCATACGTATATTCATTATACTTTTGACCATCCGCCATATCATAACGGCCGATAACCATATGTTTTAATTGCCTTTTTAAACTGTTCCCCAAATAGGAATGCCACCTGCGGTACTGAAAGCATGATTTCCCGCCTGTTGGGTACGTAATTTCGTCTACAAGATAGTTCAGTTCAGAAGCGCTTTGGATGGCAGCAAAGTTCTCAATGTATTCTTCACCGCCATTCACCCTATCTTCACCGGGCCCGGTATCTTCAAATACCCGCTGCCTTATGTCCATTCTGTAGACCGTATCCATTCCTTCTGCATCTCGAACCGTTAAATAACAAGTATTATCAACGGTCAAATAATTATTGGGATCGAGTTCACTATCATTTTCTTCCCTGAACAAATACTGTATTGAACGCTGCTCACCAGTTTCTATATCTGGATAAGTAATAGAATGTACATTATATCCTGATACATCAATGGTTATCACGCGTCCATATGTATCCGTGATATGTACTTTGGAAAGGGAACTTCCGTTTACATATTCATATTGATAGGTAATCCAGTTCCCATACCGGTCTTCAATTCCTTGGATGCGGGAATGGCCTATCCCGTCCCTGCTATCGTCCTTAAAATAGTATTTTTTCCCATCCCGGTCCACTACATACCGGTTATAGGTGATGCCATCTTTCGTTTCTCCTTCAATCGAAACAAATTCCGCCGACATACCAGCAGATTTACCATCTGACCCGATGATACCCATCCATTTTGGCGTATAGATTTCATGGTCTTTTTCCAAAGTGCTCTCTACTTGATATAAATTCCCTTTATCATCCGACATGATGCCATATCTTATAGACTCATATTCATAGCTATTAGAACCAAACCGATCTATATCATAATAATAGATATCAGGGAGTGTGAAATACCAACCTTTGCCGATTTTATAGCTTAGGTTCAAGTCATTGGTCAATGTCAACCGTTTATCTATAACAAGACGGATTTTTATTCCATCTGCCGTTTTTACCCGTTCAAATTCCGCGCCAGTTTCACCTACTATATTAAAATAGTTATAATAACTATTGTTTAAGAGGTCTGTCCGCTCCGCACTGGTATAGTTATCCTTTACTATCATGGTTTCCGGCGCATAATGTAGCATTTCCTCTTCATTGCGGAACCAGACCCGTATGGTAGTACTTCCGTTGCGGTACAGGTAGGCTTCTCCAACATAATCTTCCTTGTCAAAATAGGTGGTACCTATCGCCCAAACCGCATCTTGCTGCTGGCTGTTATATTGGCGGCCCAGGACGACATCCGTACCATTTTTTCCTGGAAGTGTTACATCGACCTGGCTAATATTCAGGGATCCAGTCTGCGTATCAACTGATTCACTTGGCTGCTGCTGATTGGAATAGGGGGCAGTATACTGTGTGCCAAACGCACTTTGTAAAATACTTTCTGAATCTAATACCGAGTTTAACGCTGCTGTTGTATTGGCATGGGCACATAATGCACCTGCGCACAGACAACACATCATGATTGCGATACTGACAAACCATTTTTTCATTCTATTTCACTCCTTTCTATGGAAGGCTAATTTGTTGTGCAATCGATGTTCCTAAAGCATTTGCCTCTTGTGCAGCATTAAGTATATCCAACGTTGTGTACCCTTGTGCTTCTAATTGCTGCACCTGCCCGGGGTCTACACCCATGGCAGATAATTGTTGTTCCAGATAAGCATCTTGGGAGGCGCTTTCTTGCTGCATTTGTGCAGTTTCCCCAAACAATCCCACTTTCCGTAACCGGTTTAGTTCTTCTGCCACTAATTCCGTTTGCAGGTTGGATTTTTCCTCACTGAACTGTTCGGAATCATTAGCCAATAAATCTAACCAATAGGTAAGGCCGTGTTCACTATACGATGCAAGAAAAATTGCTTGTTGTATGCCGAGACCTTCCTCAATTTGTTTATATTGTTCCAAGTTGTCTTGATTGACAGCAAGTTCTATTCCAAGCTGCGTATAAATATCCAATATAATTTCTATCCAGGAGGTTTCTGCTTCCCGTTTTTGCAAAATTTGTGCTATGGTATGGGTGCCTTTTCTGGAAAAAATATTTGCTGTAGAAATATCTTCCGGCGAGAGTCCATCTTCCAGATACGCATAAATTTGTTCCGTTGATAAAACGTCTGTGTTGTTTGTTACCTGGTTATAGGCATCTTCTGTCCAATATTCAGAGGCCGCTACCTCTTCGTTCCAATAATTTGCCATATGTTCCATCGTAGAAATGGGTTCATTGGTTGTCATCCAAAAGCGGTAGATTTCTAAAACATCTTCTAATGGAATGCCGGATTCCAGCATAAAAGCCAGCTTTTGTATTTCTTCCGCTGTCGGCCTAGATGTCATTTTCATAACGGCATAAGATTGTACCAATTCATAGCGCATGTCTCCTTCATAATGATCAGCAAGATACGTATAAACCGGGTCTTCGTTTTGTCCAATTAACGTTTGACGCTGTGCCGTGATTTGTACCCCTGGCTGCTGCGCCTTTGGCTGTGTCAGGGCACTGTA
>CALLNG010000334.1 GCA_938005345.1 uncultured Clostridia bacterium | reverse complement strand
AAAAAGTCTTTCTGATGTAGGCGCAGTTATTGATGATTCAAATTATAGTGTATCTCATAAAATAAAATGTCAGTATGGAGATACAGTTTATTTGTCAAGAAGGATTAGTGACATATCAGATGAAAGACAGTTCGTGACTGTATGGAATATCTGTGCATACGATTCATCCGATAAATTTCTTGGAATTAGTACAAAAGGTAGCTATGCAGTCCCTCCAAATACAGATCATGTTAGGTTTAACTATTGGACTACTTTAGCAAAGACAAGAAAAATCATGTTGTCTTTAAATTCTGATATTACCTATGAAGAATATTTTAGCCCATATTATATTGTTGAGAAAAGCGCGATTGATAATCCAGTAAAAGAATTATTTAAAGATGATGGGATTATAGTTGACAGGAAAATTATAATGCCACTTTACGGGTTATATGTAATGCAAGGGAAATCTGTGCCAGTATTTTTTGACAATATAATTATGCATGGACAAGCTAAAAATTTAAATGTATTTCAGAGCGCAAAGGGGAATTTTCTTGACAATGGTGTATTCCAAAAATCATTAGAAACATTAGAAAAAGGATTCTATCAAAATTATGTTATTGCAAATTCTAGCTACAATACATTGCTAAAAAAGAACGATGATGTAGTAAATAATAGCAGACTTACTGTAGTTGACACAAACGCTGGAAATGGTGTTACCAGAAAAGTGTTAGTAATAGGTGATTCCCTTACAGCGGCAAATGTATGGACTGATAAACTTATTGACCTGTTCGCAGATGATGTAATGAACATTGAAATGCTTGGCACAAGAGGCACTTTGAAAGCACCGAATGAGGGTAGAGGTGGTTGGAGAGCTTGGAATTATGCGTTTGAAAAAGATGCTAGTAATGACGGATTATCTTCAAGTGTCACTAATCCATTTTTTAATCCTGTATCTAATAAATTTGATTTCTCATATTATATGAACCAACAAAATTACACGTCAGTTGATTATATTTTATTGTGCTTGGGGACAAATGATGTTTCGAGAAGCACTCACAACGCAGATGATGATATTTTACTCGCATGGAAGACAATCATTGATTCGATAAAAGCTTTTGATAATAATATTAAAATCCTGATTTGGTTATTGCCTATGCCTTGCGGATTAACTAATGAGCAGCCTAAAAAAGATACGTTTTTACACATGAAAGAGTTGTTGATTAACAAATATGACAATGTGGAAAGTAGACAAACGAATAAAATATATCTTGTTGATGTCGGGTGCTCGGTAAGCCCAACGGATGATTTTAACTATAAAGAAGAACTGATTTCGGAATATGGTGAGGAAAAATGGAAAAGACCGACTGATATTATACACCTTGCAAACAAAGGTTATTATGCAATTGCAAAAAATATACATGCAGGAATTAAAGCCATTGAAAGTGGAGTCATTACTAATTAGTAATTAACTAAAGGAAGCTTTAATTAATTTATAAAAACAAAAGAAAAATAATTTTTAAGGAGGAATGGAGATGGTAGATATCATGTTACCCTTAATAACTTGTATTTTTGTAGTTTTTGATTTGGCTAGTGGCGGAGTAGCTGCCTGTGCCAACCACAAGTGGAAATCCTCAGAAATGAGGAAAGGATTGTATCATAAATTTGGCTCCATTATGCTTGTGGTGCTTGCATATCTTATCGACTACGCTCAGAAATATGTGGACTTGGGCTTTCAGGTGCCTATTGCCGCAGGCGTGTGCGTATACATTATTTTGATGGAACTTGGTTCTATCGTGGAGAATATCGGCAAAATTAACCCTGATTTGCTCCCAGACAAGGTTAGAGCAATTTTAGGACTGGACAAAATGAAATAAATTTACGTAATTTTTGCGTGTTGAGGTGATGCAGTGAACAGAAGTTTGATAAAAAAACTCTGGAAATTAGGCGATAAACAATTTATTGATTATGCCTTGTCGTGTGCCCGCTTAACCTTGCGGGAGCGCGAAACTGTACAGTACTTGCTTTTTGACGGATTAACGCAGGAGCAAGCCGCCGAGAAAATGGATATAAGCACGAGAGGATTACAGGGGCTGTGGAGTTGTGCCGTAGAAAAGATTTTGTTAGTTCCTGGCACAATTCCGTACATAAATAGCCTTTAAGAAACTAAAGATAACTAAAAATCATGCGAGAAATAAGCGCGTTACCTTCGTGGTGACACGCTTATTTTTTTGCGATAATAAAACTATAAGGAGGGCAAAAAAATGTATCAATATTGGAATCCTAACCCAGCGGCGGCAAAAGTGGGAGATTGCACCGTGCGCGCTATCTCAAAAGCTACAAAGCAAACGTGGGAAGAAACATATATACAACTTGCCCTGTACGGCTTAATGTTGTCAGATATGCCCTCAGCTAATGCGGTGTGGGGTGCATACCTCAAAGATAAGGGGTTTAATCGCTACATAATCCCCGATGAGTACATGACTTGCACTGTATCGGAATTTGCAAACAATCACCCAGAAGGGGCTTATATTTTAGCACTGTCAGGGCACGTTATAGCAGTAATTAACGGTAATTACTACGACACGTGGGACAGTGGAGCAATGACACCAATATATTACTGGAGGGAAGGAGGAAAATAAATGTTCGGTTATCCACAATATCCACAACAATATCCACAGTACCCGCAATATCCACAACCGGATTATCTCGACCAGCTCAACCGATTAAAACAACAGCAGGCGCCGCCTCAACAAATGCAACAGCAGACCAACCCCGATGAACGGATTTGGGTACAAGGACAGGGCGCGGCGGAGGCGTATTTAGTAGCACCAAACTCTTTTGTCCGCCTGTGGGACAGTCAGGCGCCAGTTTTTTACGAAAAAAGAGCAGACCAAACAGGCAGACCGTTTTTAGAGGTGTTTGAATACAAGCGCAAAGGCACAGATTCGCCCACAGCGGAGCTTTCACAATCTAGCCAGCCAATCAACTACGAGGAACGCTTAAATGCCTTAGAAAGGCAAATGGAGACGTTAAGAAGGAGGGTATTGAATGAATCTCAATCCAATGCAGATGATACAGCAGTTTCAACAGTTCAGGCAGCAGTTCCAAGGGGACCCGAAACAGGAAGTACAAAACCTGCTAAATAGCGGGCAAATGAGCCAGCAACAGTACAACCAGTTGCAGGGCATGGCAACACAGTTTCAAAACCTTTTAAAGGGTTTTAAATAAATAAATAAAAAGGAGTGATTTCATGGGATTAACAACAGACGGAATGAGTCCGGCAGATTTGGCGGCAGTCACAGGCAACAATAACGGCGCATTTGGCGAGGGTAACGGTGCTTGGTGGATTATCATTCTTTTCCTTTTCATCTTCTGTGGATGGGGAAACGGAAATGGATGGAATAACGGTGGCGGAGGCGCGGCAGATAACTATGTATTAGCTTCTGACTTTGCAACCTTACAGCGCCAGATTGATAGCGGCATTTCCTCCCTTGAGCGCAAGGGTGATGCTATCAACACCGGTATTTGTGACGGATTTTATGCAATGAACACCTCTCTGCTCAACGGATTTGCAGGAACAAATAGCACAATCCAGCAGAACGGCTACGATACACGAAATGCAATCCAGCAGGGACAGATCGCAGATATGCAGAGCTTTAATGCTTTACAGGCACAGTTAGCACAGTGTTGTTGTGATAACAAACAGGCTATTGCAGGTGTTAACTACAACATGGCGATGAATACCAATGCAATCCAGCAGGAAGTTACAAACGGCTTCTGTCAGACAAACTTTAACAACGCAAACAATACAAGAGACATCATTGACAACCAGAATAACAACGCTAGAGCCATCCTCGATGCCCTCACAGCGCAGAGAATCGAAGCTAAGGACGCTAAGATTGCCGAGCAGAATCAGCAGTTATTTGCGGCACAGTTAGCGGCTTCTCAGGCGTCACAGAACGAAACCTTAAAGGCATACATGCAGGGCCAGTTTACTTATTACAACCCTAGACCAGTGCCAGCTTTTCCGGTTTCCGCACCATATCAGTACGGTAACTGCGGATGCAATACCGGTTGCGGATGCTAAAATTTTATAATTAGCAGCTTCCTGCGTTGACGGGATTGTTCGGCTTGTGCCGATGATGCTTATAGCGGCGGGGCAATCGTTCCGCCGTTTATTATTAAAAAAGGAGTGATAACGTGGCAGAATTTACTAATAGCAATATCGTAACCGTAGCAGCGGGGCAGAATTTACCGCTCACAGAGACAGCCGTAAAGTGCGGTAGCTGTATTACACACCGGGAGGGAGCAGGAATTGTGACCCTTAGAGGCCTTACAAACCAGTGCAGGGCGCGCTATAAGGTCAGCTTTGGGGCTAATATCGCCATACCCGCCGGTGGAACTGTGACACCTATTTCTATTGCCTTGGCAATCGCCGGAGAACCATTAAATAGTGCGACAGCAATCGTAACACCTGCGGCCGTAGGCGAATATTTTAATGTATTTACGGCGGCATTTATTGACGTGCCGCGCGGATGTTGCATAACAATCGCAGTCGAAAATACATCTACGCAGGCAATTAGTATAGCCAATAGCAATTTAATCGCCGAGAGAGTAGCGTAAAGGAGGGCGAAAAATGGAATCATTACACAAATTAAAAAAGATGATGTGCAGAGAGCTGGACGAGATTTCAAACAAAGGCGATATGAGTGCCGGGGATTTGGAGGCAGTCCACAAACTGACAGACACAATTAAAAATATCGACAAGATTATGTATCTGGAAGGTGGTAGCGAATACAGCCGTGGCGGCGACTGGGACACGTCAGGAAGATACAGTCGCGGGCGTTATCCTGACATGGATTACGGCGACTATAGCAATGCCCGTAGAGGTCAGCACTATGTGAGAGGCCATTACTCTTACAACGATGCAAAAATGCAGGTAAAAGAGACTATTAAAGACATGATGCACGACAGCAATCTGTCTAGCACAGATCAGGCGGCGTTAGGTAGAGCATTAGCAGAATTAGACCGATAAAAGAAAGGGGTGCCGCAATGATTAATATGGACGAAATTAATGCCGAAATTGCGGCATTAGAGGCAGGAAAAACAACCTACGCCACTTGCGAACGGCTTTCGATTTTATACAATGTACGCAATAATTTAATGAGCAATCAACAACCGAACCAACTATCTTCCAACACATCATACTACTCTTACAGTTCCGAGCCGGATTCTGAATTTAAAGAAATCGCCCGAAACGCAGACTTTGAGCACTTATTACGCGTGCTTGACGAACACATGAAAGCCATCGAAGCAATGTATCCGCGAGAATATCGGTCAGTTTTGCGAAAAATAAAAGAGGGCGCTTGAAACGTCCTCTTTCTTCTTGTATAATATAATTACCTCTCCTTTATTTCTATCATATTTTGTTATACAGTAACTGACCTTAACCTGGTGGATTCGTCAATCTATTACCCGCGCGATTGCTGATCAGGCAAGAACCA
>CALLNG010000333.1 GCA_938005345.1 uncultured Clostridia bacterium | reverse complement strand
TGGATTTCGTTACTTGATTTTTACAACCAAGCACCATGACGGATTCTGCCTGTGGGATACCCAGCAAACGGATTACAAAACTACCGCACCGGACTGCCCCTTTCACAGCAATCCTAATGCGGATATTGTCAAACAGGTATTTCATGCATTTCGGGAAAAGGGGCTGGGGATAGCCGCCTATTTTTCCAAACCGGATTGGCACAGCCGCTATTTTTGGACACCGGGCATGGAGCACAGCAAGGAGACATGGCGGTTTCCTTCCTATGATGTATATGAATATCCTTGGCTTTGGGAGCAGTTTGTGCAGTTCACACACCGGCAAATGCTGGAGCTGATTGGCGAGTACGGAAAAGTGGATATTTTGTGGCTGGACGGCGGACAGGTGAATCCCATTACTGGTCTAGACATTCGGCTCGGGGAAATCGTCCCCAAACTGCGGGAAATCCAGCCGGAGCTCATTGTGGCGGACCGCACGGTAGGTGGACCCTATGAAAACTATGTCACGCCGGAGATGACGATTCCGGACGAACCCATGCACATCCCGTGGGAAAGCTGCCTGACCATGGGGCAAGCATTTGCCTACCGGTATGACGATACCTATAAAACGGCGGAAGAAATCGTACATTTGCTGATTGAAATTATCTGCAAAGGCGGTAACCTAGCATTGAATATCGCGCCGGAGCCATCGGGACGGCTGCCGCGGCCGGCGGTGGAACAGCTGCAGCCGCTGGGCCGGTGGATGAAGCGGTACGGTGAGGCCGTGTATGCCACCCGCATTTGTGCGCCGTATAAAACGGAGCAGGCCGCATTTGTGCAGAAAAACGGTACTGTGTATACTTTTGTGTTGGCGAAGGACGGCGTTTTCTCGGAGACGGTAACGTTGCCTTGCTCAGGGGTGAAGGCCGTTACGGCGGTAAACAGTGGCAGTGCAGTACCGTTTGAAACGGTGGGTGACAGCATTCACATTAGACGGGAACACCTGCCGCTGGATGAAGAAATCCCTTCTGTTTGTGTCCTAAAGCTGGAACGGGCATAATCGAAATAGAAAAATTTTTTAGATGAAATAGTAGCAGAAGACCGCCCGCATGGGAAAGGCAAGGCGCATATATTTGCAGGCCTATGCCGAACCCATGCGGGCGGTCTTTTGATGCGGTGGCAGTTGTGTTATGCCAGTTCCTTTTTTTGATAAATTTTCACAGACAGCAAATAGGAACAGAAAAAGACAAGGGCAGTCAGCAAAACAATACCAGCGGCAAATAGCGCAATCCACTGCGGCGTGAGATACGGCAGAGAGCCCCCGTGTAGGGAAGAGCCGACGGCAAGCATCCCGCCCAGCGGCAGTGCAACAATCAGCAGCAGCAAAAGACGGGCGCGTTCCACGCCAAAACGGTAAATCAGCGGCAGCAAGATAGCGCCCATCCAAAGGGCGGCCAACGCAGAAGCACCGTTGACTGCCAAAAGTTCTGGAACGGCAAACTCCGCTTGAAATATAATGGCGCCGGCTAGGGAAAACAGCAGGCTAACTGTGATACCAACAGCCAACATGATCAGCATTAAGAGGTATTTACTGCGTACCAGCATGGTCCGGGTGAGGGGCATGGTTAGTGCAAAGTGGTTCCATTTGTCTGTATGGTCATAGTTCATAGTAGTAATGACCATCATGGAAAAAAGCAGAATCAGTACGCTGGAAAAATTGCTTCCGCCCTGCGGAATGAAAATCAGGCAGAACAAAAGTAAGGTAATCATGATATATTTCATGTTTTGTTTCAAACAGTAAAAATCTTTGACAAGGAGTCCTTTCATCGTTGTTCACCTCGAATATAAAATAGCATAATATCGTCCAGCGTAGCTGGGTCAATAACGGCGGACGGAAACCGCCGGTGCACTGCGGCGCGGTCCCGCACCAACACTTCTGTACAGTAGGATTTTTGCCGCAACCGAACGCATTCTCCCGGCTCCAGTTTTTCCAGATCCTCCCGGCTACATTTAAGTACACCCAGTTGGCCAATCAATTCATCCTTTGGCTCATGGAACAAAATAGAGCCGTCGTGGATAAAGGTGATGTAGTCCGCAATTTTATCCAAATCTGCTGTAATATGGGAGGACAGTAGAATGCTATGGTTCTCATCCTGTATAAAGTCGCGTAAAATATCCAAAATTTCTTCCCGCACAATGGGATCAAGTCCGCTGGTCGCCTCATCTAAAATGAGCAGGGAAGGGTGGTGGGCCAGCGCTGCCGCAATGGATAGTTTCATTTTCATGCCGCGCGAAAAGTGTTTTACCATTTTGTCCTGCGGCAGTGCAAACAGGGTTAAGTAAGATTGGAATAGGTTGTCATCCCAGGTTTGATAAATTTGGCGCATGATATGGGATATGCTGCTTGTATGGAGGTAGGAGGGAAATGTGAAATCTTCAAAGACGGCGCCGACCGCTTCGCGCAAAGCGCCGTCCTGGCTGGTATGCGGCTGGCCAAACAGCAAGATTTCGCCGCCGTCAATATGGATTAAATCCAAAATCGCCTTGAGCGTGGTGCTCTTTCCGGCGCCGTTTTCTCCAATAAGCCCAACAACACAGCCTTTGGGCACGGAAAAGGATACATGGTCTAACGAAAACCGATCATATTCTTTTGTTACATCATAACATTCGAGTGCGTTCATTGTGATTCTCCTTCATAATATAAATCGAGAAGGTCAGAGAGTTCCTCGCGGGAAATGCCGCTTTGACGGGCGAGAGAGACTGCCTGGGACAGGGCTTCCTCCATGCGCCGCAGCGTTTCCTCTCGGAGAAGCTGCGCATTTTGCGCGGCAACAAAACTGCCTTTACCCGCCACAGTTGCAATGAATCCGTCCCGTTCCAATTCGCTGTACGCACGTTTGGTAGTAATGACGCTGATGTGCAAGTCTTTCGCAAGCAGACGAATGCTGGGCAGCGCGTCTCCCTCCTGCAATGCTCCGCTCAATATCTGGCCTTTCATTTGTTCATAAATTTGTTCGTAAATGGGTTTATCGCTAGTGTTGCTAATCAAAATGTCCAAATAACCACCTACCTATGTATACTGTGCATAATGAATATATACAGTATACATGAAAAGAATACATTTGTCAATAGGATGTCGCCTTTTTTTGAAAAGAATGTGAGAAACCAAAAAGCCGTACATAGTCAGCGCGGATTTTTGCATAATAAAAGCAGGTCGGAACCGATGGAGGCGAGGAGAAAGATGAAACATGTTCCGTTGTTTTCGCAGGAGCTGAGCTGGCTTCGATTTAACGGGCGGGTGCTGGACCAATGCAGCAAGGAAATTCCGCTGCTGGAGAAATGCAATTTTCTGTCCATTACCGCCAGCAACTTAGATGAGTTTTTTCGTTTGAAAGTAGGCCGGCTGTACGAAAAAGAAGAGGAAACGGATGGGGAAACCATCTACGAAATTTCGGCTTTTGCACAGGAACAGGTACGTTCCCAGTATACCTGTTTTCAACAGCTGCGCAAAGAGCTGGCAGCGCAGCGAATTGATTTGGTAAGCTACAGCAAATTGACGCAAAAAGAAAAACGGTATTTGTCCGATTATTTTATGCAGCAGGTTTACCCATTGCTAACGCCCATAACACTTGGTCCTGCCGACCCTTTTCCGCTTTTGGCTGGTCAGAGCCTCTATATTGGCGCGCTTTTGCGCAAGGAGCAGGAGGAGCCAATGTTTATGACGGTACAGGTACCGCCTGTACTGGGGCGGCTGATTGAATTGGGAGGACGCTATGTGTTTTTGGAGGATCTCATTCAACAGCATTTGCCACAGCTGCTAGATGGGCAGCAAGCACAAGGTATTTTCCATTTTCGTGTGACCAGGCGGGCAGATGTTCCCATTTTGCCAGAGCTGGAACTAGATTTGCCGTTTGAAGTGGAAAAGTGTCTGCGAATCAGGAAAATTGCTGCGCCGCTGCGCCTGGAGGTAACGCCTCAATGCCCTAAAGAGGCGCTGCAAGTGCTGCAAGAGCATTTAGCGCTGGGGCCGGAAGAAATCTATACCATTGATGGGCCGCTGGATTTGACGTTTCTTTCTGCACTCTATAGCGCACGCTCGGAGGCTGCGCTAAAATTTCCTCCGTTTCAGCCTGTGCGCTGGGAGGCTGAGCGCTCTATATTTGAGCAGCTACATGAACGGGATATCTTGCTGCACCATCCGTATATGTCGTTTGAAACGGTGGTACAATGGATTCAGCAGGCAGCGGCGGATCCCAAGGTGCTGGCGATCAAACAAACACTGTACCGGGTTAGCCATGCTTCTCCCATTATCGATGCGCTGGTATATGCCGCGGAAAGCGGGAAACAGGTGACAGTTTTGCTGGAACTCAAGGCGCGCTTCGATGAGGAAAACAATCTGCACTGTGCCAGGAGGCTGGAGAAGGCCGGCGCCCATGTGATATATGGATGTGTTGACCTAAAGACGCATTGTAAAATGCTGCTGGTGGTGCGGGAGGAACAGGGTTCATTGCAAAAGTATGCCCATTTATCAACGGGAAATTACAACGAAAAAACCGCGCGCCAGTATACGGATATTGGTCTGCTGACAGCAGACCAGGCTATTTGCGATGATTTGTCGGTGCTCTTTAACTGTCTTTCCGCCCATTTGCCACTGTCACACCGTAGCCGTATTTACCTTTCCCCGCTTGATTTACGCCAGAAAATACAGCGGTTAATTTTACAGGAGACAGCAAATGCCAAACAAGGAAAACCAGCGCGCATTCTGATGAAAATGAATGCGCTGTGCGACACGGAACTGGTAAATATGCTATACCGCGCGGCAGCTGCCGGGGTTTCGGTGACGCTGATAGTCCGGGGAATCTGCACGTTGGTGCCGCGTGAAAACATAGAAGTTATCAGCATCGTAGGACGCTTTTTAGAGCATAGCCGCATTTATGCATTTCATGCGGGCGGCAGACCTTGTGTGTACCTGTCCAGCGCGGATTTAATGCCCCGGAATTTGGACAGGCGGGTGGAATTGCTGTTTCCCGTGCGCCAGGAGGAACATGTACAGTATTTACTTTCGCTGCTGGAGCGTTATGCGTCAGACAACATGAATAGTTACATTTTGCAAAAGGACGGAAGCTACCGGCCCAGACCAGCTGGGAAAAAGACGGTGAATGCACAAAGTTTGAAAGGAATGATCCCATGACAGAACAGGTTGCGGTCATTGACATTGGTTCTAACTCCATCCGCATGAGCATTATGCAGGTGGGGGAAAACCATTGCTATCGAATGATTTGCCAAATGAAGGAGGCGCTGCGCCTAAGCGCCCAAATAAACGAGACAGGAGAACTGCCGGCGGCGGCAGTGGACCGGATGATTCAGGTGCTTCGGGCATTTGCGCGGCAAATCCGGCTGCACAAGGTAACACAGGTGCAGGCCGTAGCGACAGCAGCGCTGCGCCGCGCAGAAAACCGGGACTGGGTTTTGCAGAGAATCACACAGGAAACAGGTTTACAAGTGGAAGTTATTTCGGGTGAAACAGAAGCATATTATGATTATTTGGGCGTGATTTACACCGTTCCGCTGGAGGATTTTGTTCTGTTGGATACCGGGGGAGGGAGTTCAGAAATCGTTTTGGTACAGCAACGGAAATTGACGGCTAGAGTTAGTATTCCCTATGGCGCTGTAGTGTTGCAGGAGAGATTTGGTGACAAAACGGAGGACATGATACGGTTCTTAAAAAAGGCCATGGGGGAGATT
>CALLNG010000332.1 GCA_938005345.1 uncultured Clostridia bacterium | reverse complement strand
AACCATGGAGAGCATGTCCCAAACAGGTTTTACCGCGTCACGGTTGATGGTGGGGGAGCCAAATAGGAGGGCGTCGGCCTGTTCTAATTTTTCCCGTAGAAAACCATAGTCATGGTCAATTATGTCAAATGCTTCTGCCTGTACGCCGTTTTCAATCAGCGCTTCACACAGTACCTCTGCAAGTTTACGGGTATAGCCGTAAGCCGATACATAGAAAATGGCTGCCTTTTTTCCAACTTTGGGTAGCGGTGTGCTCCATTGCCGGTATAAATCAACATTTTGCTGTACCCGCTGGCGCAGGATAGGGCCATGGCTGGTACAAATTGTCGTAAATTCAAACGGTGCAATTTTTTCCAGGCCTTTTAAGACGAAAGGCTTAAATGGACCAAAAATGGCGTCAAAATATTCCTTCAGGGCAATATCATATTTTTGCGGATACACAATTTTTTCATCAAAAATGCGTGGTTCACAATAATGGCAGCCAAATACATCGCAGCTAAAGAGTACTTTGTCCGCTGCCAAGTACGTAAACATAGAATCTGGCCAATGCAAGTTGGGCGCAATGGCAAACTGCAGTACAACGCCACCCCCTAGGTCAAGTTGGTCGCCGTCTTTGACCACTTGGCTTTGAAACGTTGTATTTGTAATGCCGCCAATATTTTTGATTCCCGCCGCAGAAGCAACCACCGTGATATCTGGATTGTGTTCAAACAATTCATACAAGCAGCCGGAGTGATCCGGTTCTGTATGGTTTAAGATAATATAGTCAATATCGGCAAGCGGGACCAGTTCCTTGATTTTTTCAAAATAATCTTCATAAAACTTTTCATGCACAGCTTCTACCAGGGCTGTCTTTTCCCCTTTGATGAGATACGCGTTATAAGAGGTACCAAAATCAGTTTTCATGATGATGTCAAAAACACGCAAATTAGGATTAAGCGCGCCAACATAATAGACATGGTCCGTTACTTGTATCATAATAGTTCAATGCCTCCTTCATTTTATAAAGCGGCAGGCAGCTTATCATGTGAGCTGCCTGCCTGGTATTTTCTCTTATTCAGACACCTGCGAAAATGCAGATTTGTCCAAACCGCATACCGGACAAGTCCAATCATCCGGCAGGTCTTCAAACTTTGTGCCGGCAGCAATTCCGTTATCTGGATCACCTACTGCCTCATCATACACATAACCACATACGCATTCATACTTTGCCATAGTCATTACCTCCTATCATTAAAAGCCATACTAATTAAGTATATCTTAATAATAATACAAATGCCAGGAAAAAGCAAGTCCTTTTTAAGAAAATTTGAAAATTTGTGCAAATTTGCTAAGTTTATGCATATACTGTAGATACCATACTTATTATGGGCCGCTAATTTATAAAATATACAGGGAGGAAATAGAATGATTCGGGCACAAAAAGGGATAGGCAAAAAGGATATCCATTATATAGAAACAAATTATGTCAATGAGAAACCAAAAAAATGCGAATGGGTTACAGAAGATATTGACGATTTCATTTTTCGCGATGCAGTCGACATCAAAACCCATTCAGAGCGCTGAACATACGAGCAACTCTTCCGGTAATACGGTAAGAGTTGTTTTTTTATACCGTATTTTAAATAATCGACCTGCCTTGTCTATGAAGAGCTAGCGTCATATCAAAAGACAGGATATTAAAAAAAGTGGGCTATTGCACGGGAATTCCTTAAATTTTCCAGTTTCCTCATATTTTTCAAGGAATAGGGAAGGATAAGAAATACCTATTTTGCGTCTGCCAAATAGGCGGGCGACACTGATAAGGGATGGAGAATCTACGTGCAAGAAAAAACATGGAAACAGCGATTGCGGCAGCAGAAAACCCGTGTAGGTGCGGTCTATAAACAGGTATATAACCGCCGGCAGGCGGGCCAGTTTCTTCCGGCTGCCGGACAGTGGATATATGATAACTATTATTTGATACAACAGCAATGGGAAAATGCGCTGGAGAAGTTTTCTTGGCGCGAACTAGCGCGTTTGCCACAGAAGGATGGCAAGGCGCGCCTAGTGGCGCGAGGAAAGACTATTTTACAAAATAATACCTTGTTGGAGGAAAAAACACTTTGCCGGCAGTTACAGCAATGGGATGATTGGTGCTACAAGGAACTTTGGCTGCTGGCGGATGTACTGCGGCTGCTATGCCTGGAAAAAATAGCAGTCTGCTGCGAGACGTTGCAGCAAACGTTAGCGGGGTATGTATATGCTGAGCGTCAAGTTGAAGACACAATACAGGGGAAAGAGCTTGTACCGCTACGTAATGACAAGGTTTGGAACTATAGCTATGTGGAACATTTAGCACGCCTGCTGCGGGATTGTGGAAACGTAGGTCATGGCGCCCTAGAACACCTAGAGCTGCAACTGCGGCGGGAAGAACTGCAGCTAAGCGTATTATGTGCACAGGAATATGAAAAGCAGGCTGCCTGCCAGGCAGAGGTAGGAGAGGCAGTTCGCGCACTAGTTCAAGTGGGAAGGGTGGATTGGCAGGCGCTGTTAGAGCAGGCCAGTCCTACGGAACGAATACTGTTGCAGGATCCGGCAGAAATTTATGGAAAAATGGACTGGGACAGCCGCATAGTTTACCAGCAGGAGCTTTCTCGCCTGGAGGGGCAGCTACAAGAGCCGGAAGAACAGCTTGCCAGCAGGGCATTGGAGCTGGCAAAGCAGGGGAATACGCCGCAAACAAGGCACATCGGCTATTATTTGGTAGGGGAAGGAAGGCCGAACTTGACGGGAAAGAAAGAGAAAATGGCACAGGGAAAGTATATTGTGGCTGTCGTTGCAGGAACCTTCGCGCTTAGCGTAGTGGCGGGACTTTGGATAGGTTCTCTTTGGGCCGCGCTGCTGCTGTGCCTGCCGCTTTCATCCATTGCCATTGCTAGCGTACAAGGACTAATGCAAGACAAAAGTATGCGGCGGTACGTACTAAGAATGGATGTATCGCTGTGCCAAGATATGCCGTCGGTGCTATTAGTCATCCCAGCGTTGATTCCAGATGTGAAGCGGGGATTGGAATTGCTGAACCAGCTGGAGCGCTATTCTTATGCCTGCCGGCTGCCCCGTTGTGTTTATGTATTGGCGGG
>CALLNG010000331.1 GCA_938005345.1 uncultured Clostridia bacterium | reverse complement strand
CCAGCGGCGTGATTGCCGTCCGCTGCGCCAATCCAGTAGGCAAGCGTGGTTGCTGCCGCCACAAAAATGCCCTGTACAAGCACCCGGCCCACCAAATCCCGTTCAAACAGCGTGCCAGATTGCACGGGCGGATGGCGCATGATATTTTTGCTCGCAGGATCCACGCCCAGCGCCAATGCGGGCAGTGTTGCAGTTGCGAGGTTCACCCATAGAATATGCACCGCTAAAAGTGGCGCGTCCCAGTTAAACACCGTTGCAGCAAACAGCGTTGCGATTTCCGCGATGTTGCCCGCTAGCAAAAACTGAATTACTTTTTGGATGTTGCGGTACACGCGACGCCCTTCCTTGATGGCATAAGCGATGGTGGTGAAACGGTCGTCCAGCAAAATCATGTCGGCGGCGTCCTTAGCAACGTCCGTCCCGGTCACGCCCATTGCTACGCCAATGTCTGCGGCTTTGAGTGCGGGCGAATCGTTCACGCCGTCACCCGTCATAGCAGCCACCTCACCGGTGCGCCGCAGGGCTTGGATGATACGCAGTTTATCGGCAGGTGAAACGCGTGCAAATACCGATGCGGTTTTCACTGCTTCGTCCAGTTCTTCGTCATGGAGTGCGTCCAGTTCCTCGCCAGACAGCACCGTGCTGCCCGCCTGGTAAATACCGAGTTCTTTGGCAATGGCAACCGCCGTCACCTTGTGGTCGCCAGTGATCATAATAGTGCGGATACCCGCACCGCGGCAGGTACGTACCGCTTCCACCACCTCCTGCCGCGGTGGGTCTATCATCCCCGCCATGCCCAAAAAGGTCAGGCCTTGTTCCAAATCTACACCGGCCTTCTCTGGTATGTGATCTACAGGCCGCATGGCAAACCCCAGCACACGCAGTGCCCGCGCCGACATGCTGTGGCAAAGGCTAGAGATACGGCGGCGGTCCTGCTGTGTCATGGGCCGTGCGCCCTGCGCTGTCAGCAAATGGCTGCACAGCGGCAGCATTTCGTCCACCGCGCCCTTGGTGTATGCGGTATAGCCATCCGCCATTTGATGAACGGTGGTCATGCGTTTCCTATCGGAATCAAACGGCTGCTCATAGAGGCGGGGATGTGTATCCTCCAGCATCTCATGGTCCACGCCAAATAGCTGTGCCATGAAAATCAGCGCACCCTCCGTTGGGTCGCCGATGATTTCCCCTTCCCGGTCTGGGTCTAGGCTCGCATCGTTGCAAAGCGCCGCCGCGTTCACCAGTTCCCGGTATTCCGCCGGGCGCAGCCGGGCAGCGTCCTCAAGCGGTAAAGCGCTGCACGCCTCAAAACCGCTGTCTACAGCAATTTCCGTTACCGTCATTTTGTTCAGCGTCAGTGTTCCGGTTTTGTCGCTGCAAATCACCGTGGCGTTGCCCAGTGTTTCCACGGCGGGCAGCTTGCGTATCAGCGCGTTTTTCTTCGCCATGCGCTGCACGCCCAGTGCCATCACAATGGTCGCGGTCGCGGGCAGGCCCTCCGGAATGATGGAAATAGCCAGCGAGATGGCTACCAAAAATTGTGGAATGAGCGGGCGTTGGTACAGCGCGCCAATGACAAAAATCAGAGCGCATATGACCAAGCCGGCTGCGGTCAGCGTTTTGCCCACGGCGTTCAGCTTGCGCTTAAGCGGGGTGTCCAGTTCGTCCTGCTGCTCCAGCATACCGGCAATATGCCCTACCTCCGTCTGCATGCCCGTGGCGACCACCACGCCAGTGGCACGCCCGTAGGTGACAATCGAAGAGGTGTACGCCATGTTGTGCCGGTCGCCCAGCGCGCATTCCGATGGCAGCAGCGCGTCCGCGTCCTTTTCCGTGGGGACGGATTCCCCGGTCAGAGAGGCTTCCTGAACCTTGAGATTAGCGGAGTCCAGCAACCGCAGGTCAGCGGGGACCATATCACCATCGCCCAGCAGTACCACATCGCCTACCACCAGCTCGCTGGCGGGGACGATACTCTCTTCTCCCTGGCGCAGTACGCGCGCTGTGGGTGCGCTCATGCGGCGCAGTGCCTCCAGCGACGACTGCGCTTTTTTCTCTTGTACAATGCCAATGACGGCGTTGATCATAACAATGGCAAAAATGACGGCAGCTTCCGTCCACTGTTGCAAGACGGCAGAAAATGCCGCCGCACCAATCAAAATCAACACCATGGGGTCTAAAATTTGTGCCAGAAGCATTTGGTAAACCGTTTTGGGCGGTTTGGTACGCAATTCATTGCGGCCGTTTGAGTTAAGCCTTTCGGCAGCCTCGGCGTCGCCCAGTCCCCCGGCAGAGGTGTGCAGTGTTTGGCAAACCTCCGATACGGGTTGTGCGTGCCAAGGCATGGAACTGTGGTAATCCATAACGGAAAAACCACTCCTTTCTATATTGATTTTATTCTGACCGCCGTTTGGCGGAAGTCAGCAAAAAACACAAAAAGGCACAGCCCACCCCTTGCCTTATGCAAAAGGGCAGACTATGCCTCTCATTTTGCGATAATTTATTTGGTTTCGGTCCGCATCGCTACAATCGGCGTCGTCCATAAACGAAACTTCCATCCTTCCTTTTTGCCGCGGCTGCGGCAGTTCAATAAAGTGATTTCCATTATAGCGGATTTGTGTGCGGTTGTCAAGTGCTTTTTTGATGCCGCGCAAAGCCGAACAAGCCGTTTGGTTTTACCGCAGCTCCTCCGGTAGCATTTGTGGTGCGTAGAAATATGCCCAAATTACCATGGTAATGCTGATGACAATCACCAAAAATACAATGCTATTACGCAGCAAGCGTTTGGGTGGTATGCGGTAAGGGTTTTTGCGTGCCTGCGGCGTGGCTTTGGCGCGGATACACTCGTGCAGCGCGTGGATTTCCTCCGCCTCCAGCTGCCGTTTGGGCAAAATAATGAAATTGCCCTCCGTGATATGAAAATAAAAATATTTGCGGTTTTCCCAGGCCGCGGTCAGATCCTTCCACCGGATTTCCGATAAGTTGCCGCTGCCGCGTTCGATGGAAACATGCTCTTCGTCAATGATACACAGCGGTTTTTTCTCCGCATAGGAGCTCACCCAAAATTCCGCCGCCGCGTTTTTGGGGATAAACACCAGCAGCGACACCAGGTAGAGCAAAAAAGGAAGCGCGGAAACCAACAGCAGCATGAGATACTGCCGCGTCACCAGGTAAATCACCAGCATGGCAAAAAAAATCGCCAGCAAAAACAACGGGAACAGCAGCCGGCTGAAGCTGCTAAGTTGGGCATAGAGCGCCCGGTAAATAAAATCTTGCACCGACAAATCGATGCGTTTTTCGTGTCATGGCAACAGGTCATCCTTTCTGAGGTTTTTTCTGATGTACAATGCCAAACGCGGCGGCGGCAAACAGTGCCGCAATCACGCCCAGCGTCAGCAATACCCAAACGGTGTCGGCATAGCCGTGCAGCGCCCGCAGCAACGACCAAAACCCAAACGCGGTGAACACCAGCGTGGACGCCGCGCGAAATACGCCTTTGGGGATATGGCGGCCCAGCCGCATCGTGAACCAAACAGCCAGCCCATTTGCCGCCAGCATTGCGGCAAATGCGCCTGCGAAAACAGCCGCCAGCGCCAAACGGCCTCCCGCTGTAGCGGCGGTGGTCATGGTGGTAATTTGTGTCCGGTCACCCAGTTCCGCCAGGAAAAACGCCGCCGCTACCGCCAAAAACGCCGGCAGCCGCCGCGTATGCTTCGCGGTTTTTTCTTCGCCCGTGTCCGGAAACAGCGAAAACAGGGCGAACACCAAAAAGAGCATGCCCGCGCAAATGTGCAAAAAATCCAGCGGCACATAGGCCCCGATAAAACTGCCCGCCGCTACCGCTAAAAGCCCCAGCAGCGTCTGGGCTAGCATGATACCGCCCACAATCGCCCCGGGTTTGTATTTGGACGACAGCGCCATCACGAGCAGCTGCGTTTTGTCACCCATTTCCGCGAGAAAAATCATGAAAAACGTTTGGACCAAGACAGTCAGCATGTGTCATTCTCCTCTCCGCTGCCGCACCGCCTCATAGAGGAGGATGCCGGCGGCAACGGACACATTGAGGGACTCCGTGGTTCCCGCCATGGGGATGTGGATCAAAAAATCGCACGTTTCGCGCACCAGGCGGCTAATGCCTTTACCTTCGCTGCCCAGCACCAATGCCAGCGGCCCGCGCAGGTCTGCCCGGGTGTAGGGCTGGCTGCCGTGCATATCCGCGCCTGCCACCCAAACGCCCGCCTCTTTCAGATCCCGGAGCGCGGCGGCCAGGTTGGTGACCTTGGCGACCTTCACATGCGCCGCCCTGCCCGCCGAGACCTTCATCACCGTGGCATTAAGGCCTACACTGCGGTGCTTGGGGATAATGACCCCGTGTGCGCCCGCTGCGCTGGCGGTGCGGATGACCGCGCCCAGGTTGTGCGGGTCCGTGATTTCGTCCATCACCACCAAAAGCGGCGCTTCCCCGCGCTGCTGCGCGAGCTGGAGCAAATCGTCCACCGAGGCATAATCTGCCGCCGGGCACAGGGCAATCACGCCCTGGTGCACTGGGGTCTGCGCCATGGCCTCGATTTTGCGCCGGTCCGCCGTCTGCACCACAATGCGGCGGCGTTTGGCAAGCGCAATCACCGCGCCCAGGGTTTTGTTCCCCTCCGCGACCAAAATTTTGTCGATTTCCCGTCCGGCGCGCAGCGCTTCCATCACGGCGTTGCGCCCCTCAATTTGTCCTTCTTTCAAGGGTGTTTCCACCTTTCTAATATATACTGTCGTCTTGTACCCAAATATACCTCTATCTTACCACACTTTTTCCCCGTTGGCAAGCGCCAATGTACTTGTTTGGCGGGCTGCCCGGCAACGGGGCGTTTTTTTCTGCTACCCCTGCCCGCCCGCGCGCCGCGTTTCGTTTTTGGAATGGCGCATCAAAAACGCAAATAAATCGGAAACAGACGCGTCAATCGTCTGGTACATTTCTTGTTTCTCCTCTTGCATGGTTTCCACATACTGCAAGATGGCGGCTTCGTCAATGCCCGCGCGCAAATCAAATTTGTTTACCGTGTCGGTAAAACGGCGGAACAGGTTGGTGAACGACAAAATGAGGTTCATAAACCGGTCGAGCATATAGTGTTTGTCGCTTGTCAGCAAATTGACAGCCTGGTTGTCCTGCAAAAGCCAGTTCAGCGCGGCAATCAAATCTTCCCGGTATGTGTCGGGCAGCTGGCCCAGCGCCTGTTCCAGCGTGTCGGAGGATTGGATCCAAGCCTGGTAGTGTTCGTTGTTCTTAAATGGGCTTACGCCCAGCAGGTAATCGGGCGAACAGCCGAAATACGCGCAGGCGCGCATGATAAAACCGCTGTCCGGCGGCCGTTTCCCCAGTTCGTAGCCCGCCAGCGTCATACGGGTGACGCCCAGTTCCGCCGCCAGTTTTTCTTGGGAAATGCCACATTCTTCCCGTAGCTGCCGCAACCGTTGTTGTACCGTCTCTGCCATGTTGTATCACCTCATGGATACTATACCATGAGGTGATAAAAAAATCAAGCATAAAAATTTATGCAAAACACTTGACACGGTATAATATATTATGCTATACTAATAAGTGATGAAATATTTATGCATATTAGAAGAAAGGGGGGAGAACAATGAAGCTGAGCGAGAAGTGGCAGAGCTGGAAAGCGTTGGTGGATCTCAAAACATGCTTGACATGCCGGAAAAATAATGGCAAAATATACGAAGTAGGGGTGAAAGTTTCGCCCTGGCCGCCAGTCCATCCGCATTGCCGGTGTATCATTGAGCGGCTGTTTGCCATTTTGGCAGGCACGGCAACGGATATCGGGATGGACGGCGCGGATTGGTTTTTGAAAACACAGGGGAAATTGCCGGAGTATTACATCTCAAAAGAGGAGGCAGAATTACTTGGCTGGAAATCTAAGCGCGGCAATCTACATAAAGTTTTACCGGGCAAAATGATTTTCGGCGGGAGATACCAAAACAATGATGGGCGTTTGCCTTCCGAACATGGCCGAGTTTGGTATGAAGCGGATATCAATTATACGGAAGGCTATCGTGGTACGGAACGCGTTGTGTTTTCCAATGATGGGCTGTTGTTTGTGACTTATGACCACTATGGAACATTTATAGAAATTATATGAATTGTGAGGCAAGGAGGAATGAAAAATGACGGCAAAGTGGAACAAGAACGAGGATTATTATGCATTTAAGCCTCTGTCAGAAAATCCGGTTATCCTGGATTTTAGCAGATGCAAAACCTTAGGAGAAGTGCACCAGGTGCTGAAAATCAGTTTCGGATTTCCAGAGTATTACGGGGAAAACTGGAGTGCGCTATGGGATTGCCTAGATGGATTGTTTTATAATGATGGAGAAATATTAGTAGAAATCCATGGGTACCGCGCCATGCCGGAGGAGTTGCAAGATTACTGCCAGACCATGCTGAAAATCTTTAACGATGTACATGAGAGAACGCCTAACGTCACATTTGTGCTGATGTCCTAGGGGTGGCGGAAAGAGTGAAAATTTGCGGCGAATTATAAACCGCTTTACAGATGGGCAGTGATTTGATATCATAGAAGTAGAAAAATAAAAAGGAGGGCGGAACCATGTGCTGCAACACGGACGAGGAAAGGGACACGTATAACGATTATAATGCATTTAAGCCCCTGCAGGAAAATCCGGTTATCCTGGATTTTACCGGGTGCAAAACATTAGGAGAAGTGCACCAGGTGCTGAAAATCAGTTTCGGATTTCCAGAGTATTACGGAGAAAACTGGGATGCGCTGTGGGATTGTTTACGGGATTTGTTTTACAAAAGAGGGGAATACGTGGTAGAAATCCATGGATACCGCACCATGCCGGAGGAGTTGCAAGATTATTGCCAAACCATGCTGGAAATCTTTGACGACGTACATAAAGAAACGCCTAACGTCACGTTTGTGATGGTGTCCTAAAAGGATAGGTAGAAAGACTTGCTTTGTAAGGGAGGGACATAATGGGAACGGTTTGATGCAATGTTCGTTGTTGATATATAGTGAAACCAATCGTCCCGAACAAATCACTGCAATTTTAGGGATATAGCCAAGCCGCGTGGTTGAAAAGGGGAACCGTTACATTGTTCTAGTCAACCGTATAGCAAAAGAAATGGCTGGTTTTTGGTATGGGAATGTGATATTATCAGCGAAATGGATCAAACATTACAAAAATTGTTGAAACTCTGTTTAGAAAAGAAAACAGCGTTATCATCCATTCAAGATGCAGAGGTTTCAATAAGATGCCATGTATCTTCAGAATACGGTCAAATAGGATATGAATTATCAAAAGAAACGGTATCTGCTTTAGCCAAAATGGGAGTAGGTTTGCAAATTACTATTTTTTCTTATGGCGGTGTAGAATAGTCCGCTCTTCCTTATTTGTTGCAACGCGGAACACGGTATACAAACAAATAGATTGACATGCGACGTCCGACATGGTATAATGAAAAGAAAGAAGGATTAAGTCGTATGACGGACGTGCGGAACGTGTATATTACCAAGGAAGTTGCGGAGCTGTTGGACATCAATCCCAGCTATTTGCTGCGGCTGGCAAAGAAAATGCAGTTTTCTCCTGCTGAAATGCGGGAGGCAGGGAAACGCAATTATTTATTTAGCAAAGAAGCGGTGGAAAAATTAAAACATCGAAACGATTAAGTAGCTGGCGGCGGGACGTTCTAACTAGAAGGTTCCGCTGTTTTTTTGCGGCCCCGCAAAATTTTGCGAAATTGTTAGAAAAAGTTCTGGTTCGTTCGCTATGGCGAACGGAGTCCTTCTTTTTTTATGGTAAGATAGAAAAGGGATCCCGAACAACCAAAGAAAGGAGGAGCAGAAATGGACGACAAGCGAGAAGTGCAGCGTCTGCAATCATGGATTGTGGACAACTATAACCAGTGGCTACGTGTTTTAGGACTAGGAGAACGGCTGACAGAAGAAGAGTTTTTGTGGCTGGGACGGGAGTTCAAAGATAAGGGATTGCACTGCGCCAATTTGGCGATGATTACCGTGTACTGGGACATTGCAGAGCCCATTGCGCGGGAAAATATCAAATTGCTGCTATGGGCCGCGCGGGAAAAGCAAAAGAAGGAAAACCAGCAAAAAGGCAAAGAAAAAAAGCACACCCCGGGCAGGGAGGAAGAACAAAACAAATAAAAATATTGGGGTTGCAAGGGGGGGATTTGCCCGCAGGGCGAATTTGGCGTGAGCGAACCGCCTTGCGGCAGGGGGGCGCGCGAGGGGGACGGCGGTCCCCTTCGTGAAAGAGGCAGCAACGCTGAAAGGGTAATGCGTAATTTCTTTTCATGCAATGCGCCATTTCTTTTTGTGAAAGAGAACGGGCGCAGCTCTTGCATTTGCCGCCGTTTTGGTGTATACTAAAAAGACAGTGGAAATTACAGTAAAGGACGGAGATTGATGGAAACCTTTGATATTAAGACCAAAATCTATTTTGGCGACAATGCACTGGACCATTTGTGCGACCTGCCCTACCGCAAGGTGTTTGTGATTACCGACCCGTTTGTGGTCAAAAGCGGCATGGCAGAACTCATTTTGAGCCGGCTGAAAAAAGCGGGCGCAGAAACGGAAGTGTTTGACGGCGTGGTGCCCGACCCGCCGATTAGTGAAATTTCAAAAGGCGTGGAACAAATGCTGGCCTATGGGCCGGACGCGGTGGTGGCAGTAGGCGGCGGCAGCGCGATTGACTCCGCCAAATCCATCCGCGAAATCGGGTCCCGGGCGCAGGGCGGGGAAGTGCCGCCGCTCATTGCGATTCCCACCACCAGCGGCACTGGCTCAGAAGTGACGCGGTTTTCCGTAATCACCGACCCGGACGCAGGCAAAAAATATCCGCTGGTAGCGGACGAGCTGCTGCCGGACGAAGCAATTTTGGACGCGGAACTGGTGCGCACCGTGCCGCCCGGCATTACGGCGGACACGGGCATGGACGTGTTGACTCACGCCATGGAAGCGTATGTCAGCAGCGACGCCAACGAGTTTTCCTCCGCGCTGGCGGAAAAAGCGGTGGAAATCTGCGGCGCATTTTTGCTGCGCTCCTATTTTGACCAGGGCGACACGCACGCGCGCAAAAAAATGCATGTCGCGTCCTGCCTGGCGGGGCTGGCATTCAACTCTGCCTCCCTGGGGCTCAACCACGGCATTGCGCATACGCTGGGCGCGCATTTCCATATCCCGCACGGCCGCGCCAACGCGATTGTGCTGCCGCACATCATTGAGTTTAACTCCGACATCAACGAACATTCCCGCAGCCGCAAAGAATATTTGCCGTCCGTGCGCAAATATATCCAGCTTGCCAAACTGTTGGGGCTGAACAACTTCAATGAAATCACCACGGTGCGCGCACTGACCAACTGGGTGCAGTTCATGCTCAAGGAAATGAACATGCCGCTGTCTGTGGCACAGTGCGGCGTGGACCGGGAAAGCTATTTTGCCAAACTGGACGACATGGCAGAAAGCGCGCTAGCGGATTCCTGCACCGCGACCAACCCGCGCCGTCCGTCCAAAGAGGATGTGCTGCGCATTTTGAAAGACCTGTATGGAGAAGAGGAAGCGTAGAGGCTCGACTTGAAACAAAAGGGAGACTTGTTCCAGCCGGACAGCCGTCCCTTTTTTGCAATCCCCCTCCAACCGCCCGGCGGGAGGAATTGCATCGGTGGAGGAGAGAAACGACATTGCCGGAATACGTGGCGGAGGGGAGGAAACGGCTATGAACGTGGGTATGATTGGCGCAGGCAAGTGCGCCGCCGTCATGGGCAGGTATTTGCAGCGGCATGGCTTTTCGCTGGCAGGCTATGCGTCGCGCACATTTGCATCGGCGCAGGAAAACGCCGGAATAACGGGAAGCCGGGCCTGGCAGGATGAAGCGGCGTTGGTGCAGGCGTGCGACATGGTTATTCTTTCCATGGCGGACGATGCGGTGGCGCAAAGCGCAAAGCGGCTGGCAGAGCAAGGGTGCCGGGGAAAACTGTGCGGCATGTTCAGCGGCGCGCTGTCCAGCGTGGATTTGCAGCCGCTGCAGCAGGCGGGCAACACGGTGTTTTCCCTGCACCCGCCTTTTGCGTTTTCCGACAAACGCCTGGATCCGGCGGCGCTGGAGGGCGTGACGTTCACGCTGGAAGGCGCAGGCGAAGGCATGGAACGCTTGCGCCGGGTGCTGGCACAGGCGGGTATTCCGTTTCAGGAAATCCGTCCGGAGCAAAAGCCGCGCTACCACGCGGCGGCCTGCGCCTGTGCCAATTATGTAGTGAGTCTGGTGCGCCTGGCGGAGGAACTGCTGGAAGGCACGGATATTTCTCCGGAAATGTTTTATCCCATGGCGAGTGCGTCGCTGGCAGCAGCGTTTGAACGTGGGCCAAAGGCGGCGCTGACAGGGCCGGTCGCACGGGGTGACGCGGGCACCCTGCGGCGGCAGCTTGCGGCAATGCCGCCAGGCGAAGCAAAACAACTATATGCCGCGCTGGGCCGGTATACGGCACACTATGCGCTGGCGGACGAAACGCAGCGGAATAAAGTGGAGGAGGCGTTGGATACATGAAACGGGTCACAAAACGGACCTTTGCACAGAAAAAACAGGCGGGAGAAAAAATTGTTATGATTACCGCCTATGATTATACGATGGCAAAATTGATGGATGAAAGCGGCGTGGACGCTATTTTGGTGGGCGATTCGCTGGGCATGGTCATGCTGGGCTACGAGGACACCGTGCAGGTGACCATGTCGGACATGGTGCACCACGTGAAAGCGGTGCGACGCGGCGCGCAGCATGCCATGGTGGTAGGCGACCTGCCCTTTTTGTCCTACCACGGCAGCGTGGACGCGGCACTGGAAAACGCGGGTGCGCTCATGCGGGCGGGCGCGGCCTGTGTGAAACTGGAAGGCGGCAAAAGCGTGTGCGGAAAAGTGCGCGCCATGGTGGACGCGGGCATTCCCGTTATGGGCCACTTGGGGCTGACACCGCAGTCTGTCAACCAGCTGGGCGGGTTTGTCTACCAAGGCAAAACCGAGCAAGCCGCACAGCAGCTTGTGGAGGATGCCAAAGCGCTGGAGGAAGCGGGCGCGTTTTCCCTGGTGGTGGAATGCGTACCACAGGCGCTGGCCGGGACGCTGGCGCAGCAGCTGTCCATCCCGGTAATTGGCATTGGCGCGGGCAGCCAGTGCGACGGGCAGGTGCTGGTGTATCAGGACATGCTGGGTATGTACGGCGACATAACGCCCAAATTTGCCAAACAATTCGCCCCAGTAGGCGACCTGATCCGCCAGGGCGTGCAGCAATATGCAAAAGAAGTGCGTGAGGGCACGTTCCCCGCGCAGGAACAGACGAGAATGTGAGGCGGGGATACCATGGAAATCATCAAAACCATAGCGCAAATGAAAGCATTTGCCGCAGCGCACCACGGCGTGGGCTTTGTGCCCACCATGGGCGCGCTGCATGAGGGACACTTGTCGCTGATTCGCCGGTCTGCGGCGGAAAACGCGGTCACGGTGGTAAGCGTGTTTGTCAATCCAACGCAGTTTTGCCCGGGCGAGGATTATGAAGCCTATCCGCGGACACTGGAGCGGGACGCGGCGCTGGCGGAGGAAGCGGGTGCGGCGGCGGTGTTTGCGCCCAGCGTCCAGGAGATGTACCCGGAAGGCTATGATACCTATGTGGAAACGGGCGGCATCACAGACACATTGTGCGGCAAAAGCCGGCCCGGCCATTTCCGCGGCGTAACCACGGTGCTAACCAAGCTGTTTCACCTGGTGCAGCCGCAGCGGGCGTATTTTGGGCAAAAAGACGCGCAGCAGCTGCTGGTGGTGCAAAAAATGGTGCGGGAACTGAATTTTGATATTGAAATCATCGGCTGCCCCATTGTGCGTGAAGAGGACGGGCTGGCGAAAAGTTCGCGCAACCAGTATCTGAGCGCGGACGAGCGGCAGCGGGCCACCGCGCTCAGCCGCAGCCTGGCCTGGGCCAAGGAACAGGTGGAAGCGGGAGCCGGGGACGCGGCGCCGTTGCTGGACCATATGCGCGCCATGCTGGAGGAAACGGGCGCGGATGTGGAATATGTAGAATATGTCAGCCTGGCGGATTTGGGGCCCTTGCAGCACATCCAGCCGGACAGTATGTTTGCGCTGGCGGCGCGTATCGGCACGACAAGGCTGATTGACAACTGGTTTGTGGAAGGGGGCGTCGGACATGCTAATTGACATGATGGCGGGCAAGATTCACCGCGCGACCGTGACCGAAGCGGATTTGAACTACGTCGGCAGCATTACCATTGACCGCGACCTTTTGCAGCGCTCCGGCATGCGGGAATACCAAAAAGTGCAGGTGCTGGACATTGATAATGGCAACCGCCTGGAGACGTATATTATAGAAGGCGAGGCGGGCAGCGGCGTGATTTGTATCAACGGCGCGGCAGCGCGGCTGGTGCACCGTGGCGACAAGGTGATTATCATTGCCTACGCCCAGGTCACGCCGGAAGAAGCGGAAAACTGGCAGCCCCGCATTGTGCACGTGGACGGGAATAACCGGCCCCAGTGAGGGCGTATGTCCAGAAAAAGGGACTGCTAGAACTAACAGAAACAAACAGCCGCGCGGTAAATTTGCCGCGCGGCTGTTTTTGTGGAAATCTGTTCCCTTATAAAATGCCATAAGTTTCGAATGCGGTTTTGGCGCTCATACCCGCCTGAATCGCGTTTGCCACGGTTTTTTCTCCCGTTGCCTTTTCATAGGCGGCGCAAATGACCTCCTGTTCCAGCGCTTTGGGAATCACCAGCACGCCGTCCCGGTCGCCGAAAATCAAATCGCCGGGGCAAACGCGCACGCCCGCAATGTCGATGGGCACGCGGTAATCCACAACCCGCCCGCGCGGAGCCTGATCCTGGGAATACGCGCCGTAGGAAAAGCATGGGAATTCCAGACGCAAAATGCCTGTGGTATCCCGGTGGAATCCCACCGCTACGCTCCCTGCCGCGCCCAGGGATTTCATGCGCGCGCACATCAGCTCGCCGACAAGCGCATAGTGCGGCGATGCACCGGCGCAAAAATATACTTCGTTTGGCTGCAAGTCGTCCAGCGCGTCCAGCATAAGCCCAAACGGTTTGTCTGGTTTGGCAGACGCACCGTGTACGGCTTCCACCGGAATATCCCGTTCCAGCACAGGCATGGCGCGGCCCGCCAGCACCATGTCCGCCTGCAGCGGCTGCAGGCGCTGCGGCAGGAATTGGTGGTAGTGGTGCAGTTGGTCTAAAATATCGC
>CALLNG010000330.1 GCA_938005345.1 uncultured Clostridia bacterium | reverse complement strand
TGGGATGCCTGCTGGCCGCGGAGAAAGGACGGAAAGGGGAGTGCTATATTCTCTCCAACAGGTATGTGGAAATTAGAGAATTACTGGATTGGGTAAGCGCGGCCAGAAATACCAAGCCAATTAAATCGTTACTTCCGATGTGGCTTGCCAGACTGACAGCGCCATTATCCGAACTTTATTATGCAATATTACATCAGCCTCCGTTATATACAAAATATTCTTTATACACGCTAGATTCTAATTCCAATTTTTCTAATGAAAAAGCAAGAAGAGCATTAGGATTTCAAAACAGAAACCTAACGGAGACCATTGCTGATACGGTAACTTGGTTGGAAAATCATCATCGAATCAAGCCATATAAATAAAAATT
Source organism: uncultured Clostridia bacterium (assembly GCA_938005345.1). Classification (GTDB taxonomy): domain Bacteria; phylum Bacillota; class Clostridia; order RUG12999; family RUG12999; genus JAAWTG01. The sequence goes on along the minus strand of CALLNG010000330.1, from coordinate 3,546 downwards.
GGACATAACGCGCCCTTATCGCGAATTGCCGTCATACGCTGCAAATAGTGGATTCGTAATGCTGACTCGGCAAAACCGTGATTGCTTTTCCCTGAAAGGAAAAGCAATCAATCGTTGAAAACCTCTATGATTTTTCCTTATACAGCCATCAAGCTTGTTACACACCCTATCATGGAGTTTTTTTCTCAAGCTTTTTCTCTTTCCACTAAAAACCAGCATCCTGTCCTATGCTCAAGGGTTATAAAAATCGTATACACCATCTCTGCCGTGTTTTTCACATGGCCACCCAAACACAGGTGCACTGGAAATATTCATCCTGCTTATCGCATCAATGGTTTTCCTTAACCGGATCTTGTCCTGGTTGTGCTAACATAGAAGAAACGTCATAAGGAATACCAAACCGTTTGGAAACATCACTGATTCCTTCTATGATTTCCGTGCGGCTGTAATCATGTTCCTCCAACACGGCATCTTCAAATTCATTGATCAGCACATAAAATGCAAGAGCCGTTTCATATTGCTCTAAATCTGAGAAATCCAACGATTCATAGAGTAGATTTTCCGCTTCATTGATTTCGCCGCGGCGCACCATTTCCTGCAGCTGCCGCAGCAAATTCCCGCTGTCCGACGTTCCTAGTTCCTCCTGCAATTCCACATTAAGCGATTCCTTATGCAGCACTAATTTCACTAATAATTTTGCCAAGTTGCGGACTTGATTCATAATATAATCTTGTTTAAACATCGTATGCCTTCTCTCTTTGCCGATTTATTTTAAGATACTTTGCAAAAAACCTTTTGTACGTTCACTTTTTGCATGCTCAAACACCTCTTCCGGCGTTCCCTGCTCCACAATCACGCCATCATCCATAAAAATCACTTTATCCGCCACTTCACGCGCAAATCCCATCTCATGTGTCACAACAATCATGGTGCTGTTTTCACGCGCCAGTTTCTTCATTACATTTAATACCTCACCCGTCAGCTCTGGGTCCAAAGCAGAGGTGGGTTCGTCAAATAGCAGAATTTCCGGGTTCATCGCCATTGCGCGCGCAATCGCTACACGCTGCTTTTGTCCGCCGGATAGCTGGGAAGGATAGGATTCTGCTTTTTGAGACAGTCCCACTTTATCTAGTAGTTCCCGTGCGCGCTGCTGGGCAGTTTCCTTTGCTTCTTTGCCCACCACCACGGGGGCTTCCATCACATTTCGCAACACCGTCATATGTGGGAACAGATTAAAGCTCTGAAATACCATCCCTGTTTTGAGACAAATGCGTCTGATTTCTGCTTCCGGGCGGTATATACCATTTTCAACAATATATTCTCCATCAATGGAAATACTGCCGCCGTCCACTTTTTCCAGATGATTCAAGCACCGCAAAAATGTGCTCTTTCCGGAGCCGGAAGGCCCGATGATGGCTACCACTTCTCCCTTTTCCACCTCCACAGAAATGGATTTCAAAACCTCCAGTTTTCCAAAATTTTTCACGATTCCTTCTGCTTTTAGCATCATTGTCCTTCCCCTTTTCCGCTATTCTCTTATCCAAGTAATTTGTGATTGACACCTTTGCACGTTATTTGTATCAATAAATGGTTTCTAATTTCAATTTATCTTTCCATTTATTTGCTTACGTAAACCGAACTTGTTATTTCTGATTCGGTTTTCTTTTAATATCCAACAATTTCATATAACCATCAATTGCAGCAGTATCGGTCGGTTCAAACATTACCCATTTTCCATCATGATAAGTTTTTGCTTCATCATATTGCCTGCGAACGGAATTGGAAAGAGTGACTCTTACCTTTTCAAACTTTGCTCTTTCATCGTTCCCAAAGATAATCATAAAACCAACGCAATTCCTTATTGCGTACAGGCAAAAAGTGTTATACCACCTCTCCTATATTTGTACTCGCAAGTCCAATTCTTACCGCCGGCATTCCATATTTGTTCCATTTGGTATTGTACATCAATAGCTGAATATAACGCTTGCCGGACTTTAAACAAAGATTGTCCGAACAATTCAATTAAGATGGTATATTTTCAAGCATTGTAGCTCCTCCGTAAATTTCAATTAACTTAATTCGACTTTTTAGAATTGTAAACGTCACTAAACCTGGTTCTCTGCTTAGTATTCCCATAAATAAAATTCTGAAGAACTTCTAAATCCAATGCTATAATAAAATTCTTGACTCGACAATACGATTGCCCATTTAGCCCCTAATTCCCTCGCCCGATTTAAAGCTTCATAAACAACGGCTCTTGCTAATCCTTGCTTTCTGCATCGAGGAATTGTAACAACTGGTTCAATATAGGCAGTTTCACCCTTGGTATACCATATACCACAATGAGCGCAATATTCCCTACTATCAAGAGCAAATATTTTTAGGCTGTTATTGGCATGTGGACTGTACACAAAATATTGTTTACCATCTTCCTCTGGGTTTCCTTCATTTTCAAACCCTTTGTGAATAACCAACTGATAGCTATTTTTATTATAAATAAAATCTTTTGACGAAATATGGTAGTTACTGGCTAAATTATAATCATACTTATCTTTTAGGGAAATCTGCAATACGTGTTCTCCATGTCCCAATCTTTTAAAATGCTTTTCTTGTAAGATCCTAGATAAAAGCAAATCCTTTGAATTTACTTTAATAGGAGTAGGCTCCTTACGTTGCTTGATCAAGTAATCAACCATTTCCCTAAGTAATATTTCATTTCCGTTGTGTATAACTTAATATCTATCATCATATCCTGTATCAAAAATAATCAGTCCAACTACCAAACCTGTACAATTTTTAAAGATAACGATTTAGTTAAGATTGTTTACTTCTAGCATAGGATGTCCTATCATCCACTCAAAACGCGCCCAATGAAAATGTTCATTAACTCCATTATCACAAAATTCTAATAAGAATTGGTATATTTCATTATACTGTTCATTATATCTTGTATAATTTTTATATTTTTCAACTATATACACTTCCTTATACCCCACGTCTAATTCATATTTTATTTATAGCGCCCGGTTTTTCCCGTATGCTTTTCCCGAATAATAAACCGGACAGGTGTGCCTGTCAATTCAAACGCACTGCGGATTTGGTTTTCTAAATAGCGCATATAGGAAAAATGGGCCAGCTGCTTGTCATTGACAAAAATAACAAACGTTGGCGGTTTGGTAGACACTTGTGTCCCATAATAAATTTTGAGCCGTTTCCCCTTGTCCGACGGCGGCTGCACCCGCGCGGTGGCGTAGCTGAGCATGTCGTTGAGCATGCCGGTGGAGATGCGGCGGGCGTTCTGCTCGTCCACCTTCTTGATCATCTCGTACAGGTTGCCCACCCGCTGGCCGGTCATGGCGGAGATAAAGATCATCGGCGCATAGGGCATAAAGCTGAAGTCGTTTTCCAGCTTCTTCTTCATCTCCTGCATGGTCTTGTCGGTCTTGTCCTCCACCGCGTCCCACTTGTTGACCGCGATGATGCAGGCCTTGCCCTGCTCGTGGGCGTAGCCCGCAATCTTGGAATCCTGTTCGCTGAAGCCGCGGG
>CALLNG010000329.1 GCA_938005345.1 uncultured Clostridia bacterium | reverse complement strand
TTTAGTTTGTCCCAATAATCCAGTCCGGCCCGGCGCAGATAACGGTCGTCCACAGAAAACCCCATGGGTTTGATAATATGTAAATGTGCGCCGGTTACCGCGCAGGTGCGCGCGATATTTCCCGTGTTTTGCGGGATTTCCGGCTGGTATAACACAATGTGAAACGGCATAGCGGTGAACACTTCTTTCTATTGAACTACCGGTTGGTTTTGCACAATTAGGATAGCTTGCTATAACCGGCAATGGGTACAAAAAAACACGACATACCCCGTTTATGTGCCGTAAACGCCGGCACATGGTATATCGTGATTTTTTGTTGCAACCAATCCCATAGTGAATTATTGAAGATAGGGTTTTAGCTCTTCCATAAATGCATCGCAGTTATCACTATGAACTTGCATTTCAATGGGTTTGCTTAAGTCCAAGCTAAAAATTCCCATGATAGATTTTGCATCCACGACATAGCGGCCGGATACCAAATCTACATCAAAATCACATTTGCTAACGAGATTGACAAAGTTTTTTACGTCTTCAATGGAAGAGAGCATAATCGTTGCAGTTTTCATTGACAATCACTCCTTACGTTACAATCAAATTTTGGAAGGACATTCCAATATCCATCCATTCTTATTATAATATAATATACGTTGCAAGTCAAATATTATATGTGGCAAAGACGAAAAAATTTCCGGACAAGATTCGTCAAAATTAACAAAAAATGCTGCGCCTTTGTCAGAAAGTGGCGTTGCGGGGCAGTTTATGGTATAATCAAACCAACAGGACCTGGGCTGAAAAGTAGTTGCAAAAACGCACGCCTGGGCAAGAAAAAAACTGAAAATAGCAAGTGATCTGGGGGAAATTTCCATGAAAACAGTAGCATTTACAACATTGGGATGTAAAGTGAATCAATATGAGACAGAGGCGATGGAAGAACAATTTCGGCGGAGCGGATACGATGTGGTTCCTTTTTCAGGATATGCGGATATTTATATTATCAATACTTGCACGGTAACGGCAGCGGCGGACCGGAAATCGAAACAGGCCATCGGGCGTGCACGCCGTATGTCTCCGGAATCCCGCATTGTAGTGACGGGATGCTTTGCCCAGACGCAGCCCAAAGAGGCTGCCAAATTAGAGGGAGTGGACCTGGTTGTGGGCAATACGGGAAAAGCGGATATTGTGCGGATTGTCGAGATGGGAGAGGGCTGTTTTGTGGAAGATATTGGGAAGCACAAAATCTATGACGAAATGACAGTGACCGAGATGGAGGGCAGGACCAGGGCAATGATAAAAATCGAGGAGGGGTGCAATAATTTTTGCAGCTATTGTATCATTCCCTATGCGCGCGGACCGGTTCGCAGCCGTGGCATGCAGGAAATCCGCCGGGAGGCGGAGCTGCTGGTACAGCGAGGATACCAGGAAATCGTACTAACGGGTATCCATTTGACCAGTTATGGCATGGAAGGGACTGGGCAGGATTTGACGGACGTGATTTTGATGTTGCAGCAGCTGGAAGGATTGCAGCGGATTCGGCTGGGATCGCTGGAACTCAACGGCGTTGTAATGAACATTGCGCAGCGAGCTGCACAAATGCCCAAACTGTGCCCGCAGTTTCATATGTCGCTGCAAAGCGGGTGCGATGCGACACTGCGCCGCATGAACCGGCGGTACACGGCGGAAGACTACCGCAGAGCCGTGCGCGCATTGGAGGC
>CALLNG010000328.1 GCA_938005345.1 uncultured Clostridia bacterium | reverse complement strand
TCCTGTCACCGTTAACGTTCCCAGGTTCACAAACGGACGGCCGGAAAAGTCGCTGCTTACCGTAATGCTATAGCCCTGCATGTCCAAAACAATATGGGCTCCTTCCGGTATTGTGATAATTTGGTCTGTTGTCATGTCAGTAATATCGCCTTCCAACTTCACCGTTGTTTCGGTTCCATCAACTGGCGCTGCGTCAATGGCATCTTTGAGCGTGGTATACGCATCGTCAGCTGCCGCCGCAGGAACCAACACCAACACCATGCAGAAGGCTAAAAGTGCAGAGAAGATTCGCTTTTTCATGTTATTTCCTCCTTTTAACATTTAGATGATGTTCTTTGTTAAAATAACTGCCATATCAAATGCACCTTTTATAACGCCCTTTTGTAAATATAAATGACAATTAGTCATCTTTCGCCTATCATTATACTACAAGTAACTCGAAAAATCAATCTCATTTCATTCAAATTCTTTCATTTTTTACATTACTTTTCCCTAAACCATGAACTATTTTACCGTATCTGACTTTTTGGCAGAACCCCATTATAAGTTTTGTACAATATAACTATTAGTCATTTTAGCCATAAAAACCATCCCGTTTTAGTTATTTTAAGCAAAATAGTTTCCTTTTTATAGTTAAATTATAGATTTCTCGTATACCAGTGGGAATTTTCTACATGTTCTTCTGTAGCATGGGGCAAACAGTCCGCTGCATCATAGGATCATCTCAGGTAAAGTTTCGCTTGTCAGGTAAAAAAAGAAAAGAACCGTCCATTGCTGAACGATTCTTAGAAGATGCTAAAATATGTATTAAAATAGGCCTGCAATGTCTTTGCTGCCATATTGGGTGAAAATTTAAACATTATTTATCGGGTTCCTTATTCCCATAATCAGGCTGTCATGGTAAGTTCCATCCTGGAACTCCCTGTGGGGCACAACAAAATAATCTTCAAATCCAGCTTTATGATAACACCGGATTGCTCTTTCATTATGTACCTTGGGATCAATCATGATCACATCAGCGTGATAATTTTCGAATAACGCCTTGATTAGTAGAATCATACTTTCGGTACCTATACCATGGTTTCTGAACGACACTTCGCCTAAAAAAATATCAATGCCATATACAGTATCGGTCCGGCCGACAAATTTTTCGTACTGTTGCACCGGCACATCGTAATACTCTGCATTAAGAAGGCAGTACTGGCAAAAACCTATCGGCTGCTGATCGTATTCGATGATGCACTGTTCCACTTTCTCCCGGACATTCTCCCAATAGTTTTCAAGCACCTGGTCAAACGTAAAATGTTTGGTCATGCCCTCCCAATATTTCATTGTTTCCGGGTCAGTCATCCACTTTAGATACATATGAAAGTCGGCTTCACTAGTCTCCATTTTTCTGATTACAATGCGATTTTCTTCTGTAATGATTTCCAAAACCTTTCCGCCTCCCCGTATGTGGCAAAAGGTATAGAATGCCTATTTTTTCTGATCCAGCAGATTCTGAATTGCCACGAGAACGCCTGCTTTTCCACATTCATAGGTCAAACTACCTTGCATATAGGCGATATACGGAGGCTTAATAGGCGCGTCGGCACTCAGTTCTGTTGTCGCACCCTGTGTAAATGCACCAGCTGCCATAATCACCTGGCAATCATATCCCGGCATATCCCACGGCTCCGGCTGTACAAAGGAATCAATTGGCGCGCCTTTTTGAATGCCCTGGCAAAAGGCAATAAGCGCTTCTTTGTTACCAAAACGCACCGCCTGAATGATATCTCCGCGGGGAGCATTCCACTTGGGGCAAACATCATATCCTAGCTCCTCAAATGCGCCAGCGCAAAAGACCGCTGCTTTGAGCGCCTCATAGGTCACATGCGGCGCCATAAAAAATCCCTGCAAAATTTCCCGGTTGAACCCAAAGGTAGGTCCTATTTCTTTTCCTTGACCGACACAATTCAGCTTGTATGCCGCCAGTTCAATATATTGCTTCTTTCCTGCCAAATAAGCTCCCCCGCGCGCTAATCCACCGCCTGGATTTTTAATCAGGCTACCCGCCATCAAATCTGCGCCAACCGCAGTCGGCTCCTGTTCTTCCGTGAACTCCCCATAGCAGTTGTCCACAATACAAACCGTTTGGGGACTGGCTTGTTTCACCGTCCGAATTATTTCCCCAATTTGTTTTACAGACAAAGTTTCCCGCCATTCATAGCCTTTGGAACGCTGAATTAGCACTGCCGCCGCTCCCTTAGCTGCCGCGCGGGAAATAGCCTCTAAATTCGGCGTTCCATCCGGCAGGAGCGCCACTTCACCATAGGAAACGCCAAAATCCTTTAGGCTTCCTTTTCCGTCCGCTCCAATCACACCTGCTAGTGTATCATACGGCGTCCCTGTAACAGAAAGCAATGTGTCTCCAGGACGTAAAACACCAAACAGGCACAGTGTAAGCGCATGGGTCCCAGAAACAATATTCATGCGCACCAAAGCATCTTCACTGCCAAACACATCTGCATAAAGCGCGTCAATGGCTTCCCGTCCGATATCGTCGTAGCCATATCCTGTGGTTCCAAGAAAATGTTGTTCCCGAATGCCATTGTTACGAAATCCGCATAGCACACGAAGTTGATGGAACTCCCGCGCTGCTTCCAATTCCCGCAGCCGCGGCTTTATTTTTTCTGATACCCGCTGTTCCAGCTCCAGCACCTGATTGGACAGTCCAAATTCTTGTTTCAAATACTGCTGTACATCCATCATAATTGATACACCGTCTCCGCATCCACGACTGTAATTTGGTTCTGCTCCAAAAGCTGGACCGCTTTCTGTGCATCATCACATTTCAAGATTACCAACGCGCCATTATCCCGGTTGCCCAAAAAGGCGTACATGTATTGAATGATAATATCCGAATCGCGAATAATCCGCAGAACGCCTGCCAAAGAGCCTGCTTCATCCGGAATTTCAACAGCCAGCACATCCGTAATCTTTACGGTATATTTTGCGTCCTTAAGAATATCCCGCGCCTTTGGCGGGTCGTTAACAATCAAACGGAGCACTCCAAAATCCGTAGTGTCTGCCAGCGACATTGCGCGAATATTAATACCGCCTTCTCCCAGAAGTTCTACGACATCGGTCAGTCTTCCTCGTTTGTTTTCAATAAAAACGGATAACTGTTTTAACATGATTTACGCCTCCTTTTTCATTATGTCCATTTTTTAATTTTGTGCATATCCTTCTTCAAACGCCGCCAAATTTAGCTCTAAAAATTTTTTCGGCACGGTTGTTCGAATCGCTTCCAGCCATTTTTCTTTGTCTACATTGCTGTGCTTTGCCATCACACCCAGCAATACCACATTTACGGCCTTAGTATTACCCAATTTCTCCGCAATTTTTAAAGCATCGATTGCCGTCACATTGATATTCTTTTGTTCCAGTGTTTCCAAAATATCCGCCGGATACTCTGCTGCGCCCGTAATGACTGGCATGGGGTCTATTTCCTGTGTATTGACAATTAACTGTCCACCTTCTTTTAAGTAATGCGCCCAACGCAATGCTTCCAAGCATTCAAATGCCAGTACAATATCTGCTTCCCCTTCTGCCACAATTGGCGAATACACTTTATCTCCATATTTAACATAGGTAACCACGCTGCCCCCACGCTGGGACATCCCGTGTACTTCTGATACCTTTACATCGTACCCTTCCGCCGTCACGGCATTGCCAATTACGCGGCTCGCCAGCAGCGTTCCCTGGCCACCTACGCCCACAATCATGATTTTTGTTACCATTGTTCTTCTCTCCCATCCGCCGCCCGCACTCACTGCGGCAATTCACCTTTTCTTATCTTATTGTAATTTTTTTATTGCACCAAATTTACAAATGTTGAGACATAGTCCACAGCCGTTACACTGCGTATTGTCAATCTTTGCTTTTCCGTCCACAAAGGAGATTGCCGGACATCCAATTTTCATGCACATTCTACAGCTTTTGCATGCATCGGCATCAATGGTACAGGGTTTTCCATAGTCAACAAATTTCAGCAAAGCACAGGGCCGGCGCGCGATGATAACGGATGGCGCATCCGCCGCTGTTTCTTCTTTTACTACCTTTTCCACTTCCTCCACGTCAAACGGGTCTACAACGCGAACCCGTTCC
>CALLNG010000327.1 GCA_938005345.1 uncultured Clostridia bacterium | reverse complement strand
TACGTCCACCAGTGATTGTGATAGTCCCGCCATATGCCCGCCAACCGCCTCCAATGGCTGCGCCTCCACCGACTCCCTGGGCGTTCACAATACCGCCGTTGATAGTAATGGTTCCACCTTCACCTCTGCCGCCACCACCGATGGCCGCGCTTTCTTCGAATCCCGCGGCATTTACAACGCCACCGTTTATTTCGATAATACCGCCAGAAGCGTTGGCACCGCCGCCTATCCCTGCTCCGTAGTAATTTTCACCATTACCAGTCGCCGTAACAAAGCCTGCATTGATGATAATCGTGCCGCCTGATCCATTGCTACCACCGCCGATACCGGCACCGCCCCTATTGGAGGAACTCCCGCCGGTTGCCTCAACCCAACCACCGTTGATGGTAATTTTGCCAGCAATCCTGGAGAGTTGTGCCGAGGTTTGTCCATTGATGCCCCCGATACCGGCATTGCCATTTGTGCCCGTCGCAATTATTTTCCCCACCGTATTTTTGTCCTGGGACTGAGCGTAGATGGTCAGACTGTTGGCACTACCGTTGTTCACATCCGTATCATTGTCGGCCACGGTGATCCCTTGGCTCGCGGTCAGCGTGCACCCATCCGTGAGGATGAGATGTACGTCCCCGGTAACTGTAATACGTTCACTAATTTCTACCGTACCGTCAACCGCATACCATGTTGTTGTGTCCGCTGTTCCCCATGTTGTGCCACTTGGAAGAACAGCGCAAGCCGCCTCTCTCCGCCTATTGTACTTATTTAAGTATGTCACAACCTCGCCGGAAATAGGCTGGTTATTGCCTACAGGGCCAGTTATAGTGCCAGAGCCTACATTCGCAATCACGCCATTGTTGGTCAGGGTACCGCTTACAGTTATCGTACCCTCGTTGATAAGAGTTACACCGCTATCAATAATCAGTTCTTTACCGATTTCAATGTCCAAGGTATTTCCGGCAGGAATTTTAGCGTCCGTGGTAAGCGTCAGAGACCCCGAACTGCTGTATACCTTGCCGTTATTGCCCTCAAAAATCAAACCGCTCCAATTAGCTTGGTCGGTTTTGTTAATTCCACCCTCGTAAGTGTCGGTACAAACAACCACGGCATTCCCCGTAATCGTAGTGGTTGCGAGATTTTCTCTGCCCCCCGTACCGATGCCGTTGGCTGTTACAAAACCGCCGGTAATTTCAATTGTTCCGCCTTCCACGCCAGTACCGCCGCCGATTCCCTTTTGACTGCCATTCGCAACTACAACGCCGCCGTTGATTGTGATTTGTCCGGTATAGGCATAAGCACCACCGCCAAGACCTGCCGGGTCGCCCATGCTCGCAGCGGCCCTTGCAGTTACAAACCCGCCGTTGATGGTAATTGTTCCACCGTTTCCGTCGCCGCCGATACCTGCCACGAACGCACCGCCACCAGCCATCACTTCGCCCATTTCACTTCCTGTAGACTGAGCGTAAATAGACAGTTTGTTCGCGCTGCCATTAGAAACATCATTATCGTCGTCCTGTACACGAATACCACTGCTTGCATTCAGGTAGGATCCGTCTTTCAGAATAAGATGCACATCACCGGTAACTGTAATGCGTTCGGCAATTTCCACCGTACCGTCAACCGCATACCATCCATCCGTTAAGGTATTGGAGTTATCTTTCAAATATTGAGCCGTAACCTCGGTAACTCCTGACTGTGTTTGTTGATTTCCGTCTGCATCAATGTATGCCACATTGTCCGCGGCCAAAACCCCCACTGGAAGCATGCTTGATATAAAGCATATAGCCAAAATCAAACTTAAAATTTTTTGTTTCATAATAACGCATCCTTTCAGTTTCTTTTTTATACTCTTTACAGATACTGTTTTACTCCCGCCGTACAACGGCTAATTCCATGTAATCCATATCTTTGCTGAATGTCATCTGCAGCGCGATCAAATCAAACACGCCATTTGGATACAACTCTGCATCCACTGATTCAATCAGCGTTTGCCGGATTTGTTTCTCCTCAACTATCGTCTCTGCATTCGCCGATACCGAGATTATCAAAAACAGCATGGTGAGAAGAACAGCCAGCGCTACAATTTTTTTCATAAAAGCCCTCTATTCTATATTTTTTATATTTTTTTATAAACATAAAAACGCCATGCATTGCACAAAAATATACAACGCTGGCGTTTTGTTTATCCTATCTGATGATACACCATTCTCGAAAGGTTATAGTTATCTTGCATGTATATACGTACATAAAATTATCACACAATTTCATTTGTTTATCTACTCTTTTTATAAAAATTTTATCATAAAACACGAGCTCTGTCAATAGTTTGAAAGCATTTCTTCCCTTTCTGCACGATAAAGATTATAAACTGTTCGTTGTATGCTGTCTGTATAATTCGTGCCAATTCAAATAAAGGCTGTACTTTCTTATCGGGCAGCATATATCGTCGTCAACTATTCTTATCAATCCGCGCTTTTTTCTGAGTCAGCATTATAAGAGTCCATATCATTCAATAGATGATTTAATGCGTTTTTCCTGTTATTAATTTGCTCTCCGAAATCATTACAACCCTTATGTAGGATTTCATGCAGTTCATCAATCTCGGAAATATATTTCTCGATACGGCGTTTTTCCTGGTTTATTATATCTTCATTGGCAGCTTTCTTTTGTTCAAATTCCATTTCCGTCTTATGCTTTAAATCATTAGCGAACCGTTTCGCTTCAAGCATAACCTCAGCCAATTCATTCTGCCCCTGCTCATAAGACGCTTTATCCTTTAACGCTCTTTCAAGCTGTTCATTAAGGCCGTTAATCTGTTCGGTAAGCTTTGCTTTATCGGAAGTAAGAACCTGCAATCTCCATGGACTGTGGAAAACCGAAATCAAATAAAAAATTTATCGCCTGCTGATACGCTCGGCAGGCGATTTGTGTCTGCTTCAAAGAGGAATTCCGACATTTGGATTTTTTTCTACTATTATTCATCAATTTTTTCATTTTCCTCTTGTATTTTTGTTGTTAGTGCATACATAAATATGGATGTTATACAATTTCATGGTGAAATTTTTTATAGAAGAAACAATAATTAAAAAACGTCACTCTTTCTACAAAATCATATTTCAAATATTATTTAATATTGCTTCGAGCACTGCATTGACTAAAATCGAATCTTTAGATGATAAACGTTTTATTTTTTCTGTGATTATTTCCGCTTTATAATCACTGGTTACATTGATACTGTCCTGAAGCAAATCATCCGATGAGATATTCAATGTGTTACATATTTTTTCTTTTTACTA
>CALLNG010000326.1 GCA_938005345.1 uncultured Clostridia bacterium | reverse complement strand
AATAGCTGCACATCCACGCTTTTTCCATTGTTTTTTCATGTTATACCATCCTTTCTATCTATCCTAGTGTTTTGCACTACTACTCCACTTCATACAAGAGTGTAGAAATAATCTTTGCCGCTTCTGCCCGCGTTGCCGCATTTTTCGCATGGAAATAGCCATCCTCTGTACCATTTAAAATCCCGGCACGCTGTAAACGTTCCACGCTATATTTATCCTTTAGCGGCAGGAACAGCGAGCTTTCCTCAAATTGAAACGTATGCAGAACAATCAGCTTTTTACCGTTTTCTCCTGTAAACTGATTTTGCTATAATCTACAATGCGAGAGGTGAGTACCGCTATATCTTCGCGTGTAATGGTCTCTCCAGCACGGAACGCACCGTCTGGATCTCCTTGTATAATACCGACCTGCTTTGCCGCAGCTAAATATGGTGCATACCATGCATCCGGACTGACGTCCGTAAAGGACGTTTCCGCTGTTTCAAGCGGGATTTGGAACGCCTCCACCAACATTTTGACATATTCTCCGCGGGTAACAGAACGTTCCGGATCAAACGAATTTTCGCTGACGCCACTGACAATGCCGCGGTCATACAAATCTAAAATGTAATTTTCCGCCCAATGCCCCTTGATATCCGCAAAGGGTCCATTTGTGTCTCCCCCTGTTTCAGGAATAGGAGACAGCGGATTCGTAGTAGTTGGCGGCACTTCTACCGTCGATCCAGAATAACTGTTGTGCACGTTGACAGGTCTGGAGCTGGAACCGCCACCAGCCCCTCCATTGGTGCCCTGCTCCGTCACATTAAATTTTTTCTCCTTTTTGTATTCTCCTTTAGTAATGGTTGCCGTCAGCGTAACCACCGTTGTAGATGAAGGCAATGCCACCTTTGCTTTACCGCTGTCCACCTGAATGATACTGGAATTAGATGATCTCCATACAATGGTGGTTCCATTCTCTCCAGCCAGTGGCAAATCAAACTCAGGATAAGCAGGTGTAATTTCAAGTGCTTCTGTATCTGCATCTACAGCTTCCTGATCCGTAAACTCTTTCAAAACAGTCAAAGTAAATGTCTTTGCTTTACGAAAATCCGCAGTCTCAAATTGTGCCGTATAACGCACCGTTGCATTTTGTGTATCGGCTGCAGGACGGGTAACTGTACCGTCATCGTCTATAACCTCCGGATTGCTGGATAGCCACTTAATCTGCACGGTCCCTAATCCTTCTATCTCAATGGAGGTTGGTAATCCGACTAAATCTTCCGTTACTGCTGTCATATCTAAGTTAGGCAAATACGTCTCTAGTTCAAATGATGATACTGCCTTTTCCAACAATTCTTCCAGCATAGCCGCATCGGCATTGACGTAAGAAGCGCTCATGTCTAATACCTTTATCTGACTATTGGTATTACCGAGTACAAAATTAAACATAATGTAGCGTCCAGACACGTTTGTGTCAAAGGTGATCGTCTCCGACGCCGAGAAGGTTGTTTTTTCCAATACGGTCGTCCAACTCAATTCATCCCAGTTGGTCGCTCCATAAGAGCCGCCCCACTCGCTCAATTCTCCGCTTGCTACTTTGATCGTCAGGCTACCATAATCTGCTTGGTTTGCAAAATTAAATGTCATGGTATTAAATGTTTTCTCTTGACACAAATCCACAACCACATTGGCATTCTTTCCGCCGCTGGGCCGCCAGTCCGTACTCGTGTTCTCATCAAATGCAGAATGGATACCACGGCCCGCACTATCTGTTTGTTTTTGATCTGCCAGCGCTTTTGCCCCTGCTAATATGTTTTCCACAATCAATACGGGTTTGCTTTCCACCGGTTCACCCTGGGTACCATTGGCGTCTACTGGTGTAACAGCATATTTGATATAAAATCCAACATCACGCGGCTGTATCTGATAGGTTTCTCCCTCGCCTAGCTCACTGTAGCCGCTGTCCGCTGAGCTGGAAATATACCATTTGATGACACTGCTGCCTTCGCTGCTCATGCCTGACGGATCCACGAATGTGTAGGAGGCCGTCAGCGTTGAATTTGCCGTTGCCTTGTACCATTGCACTTCTGGAATGTTGTTAGTGGTTTTCTGCTCTTCCGTTTGGTCGTTATTTTTTCCTAAAATAACAACATTTTCTACCTTCGGAGCCAATCGGTCCGTTACTGGGCCAATTGGGTCACTATATGCAGCCGTTCCCGTTACCGCTCCATTCGCATAGTTGGTAATTGGCGTTACTTTTAACCGGACGTATAGTCCAATATCCGATTCCTCCAGAACATACGTCTCCTGATTGGCGCCGGAAATGTCCGCAAACGCTTGGCCATCAACCGACGTTTGCCATGCATATTCTGAAATGTCCAATGCTTTATCCGCATCGTCCGGATTTACATAGGTATAGGCCCCGGTGATCGTTGCACCTAGTACAGGCGCTCCCGTCACCGTAACCTGTGTAATTTCCGGCACATACGGCTGTCCTGCTTCGGCCTCCTTGAGTACCGTAACAAAAAAGTCCTTTGTAATTGGGTTATTCCCTGGACGGAACGTAGCGGTCATCTTCACTTCTTTACTTTCTTCGTCTGATGTAGGCCGGTGTACCGTACCATCATTTTCTAGTGTCGCCGTGTCGCTAGATGTCCAGTTTATCTCTACCGTTCCGATACCTTCCACCTCAATTGAGGATGGAAGTGGTTTTAGATCCTCCGTAACCGCATTCAAATCTACGCCCGGGAAATAGTCCGCCAAGGTAAATTCTTCCACTGCTGCTATTAGCGGATCAACTATATCCTCCGCATCGCGGTAATATACCCCAATTTCAAACACCTTAATTTGACTTGTTGATATTTCAATATTAATCATTAAATAGCGGGTTGTAACGGGAGATTCCAGAGAAAATGTCAGCGGGGAAGTAAATTCCCCATC
>CALLNG010000325.1 GCA_938005345.1 uncultured Clostridia bacterium | reverse complement strand
GATAATATGATAAATTTCATTATTTTCTAAATTTTGTATGATAAATTCTGAGGTCCCCTGCGCTAAAAGCCCGCGTACCCTATCTTCGTTTTGCGGGTCTGTATATACCTTCATGCAGCTGCCGCGGCCATCCTCTTCTATTTCTAATTGCGCTGGGATTCCCTGCAGATGTCCATTCATATAGTCATAGAGTGCGTGCAGGTCATGCCTTGAAACCACTTCCGCAACAAACAACGATTCACTTCCTCTCTGTAATTGGAATAATACTACCGATATCTAATACGTCTCCGTCGCTTAAACAAACGGTTGCAACGCCGTGTTTTCGGCAAAACGCTATGATTGCCTGTCCACAGTTCAATCTATGAATATCTCCAGTAAATGCCAGCAAGTCCCGCTTGAGTTTCCCGCTAGCGCCACCTATAAAACCGTAGTTTCTGCCAGGCAATAAAATTTTATTTGTTTCAATCCATAGCGCCTCTATTCCAAGCGCCTGCGCTTTTCGCGCAATAACGCTGTCTTGTGTGATAATTGCTTTTTCGCTGACAACACACACACTGCATTTGCTATATCCCTGGCGGATAGAAACCCATTGTGCACCGCGCTGCTGAAAGGCACTCCGTGCCACTGGGTCCGTTGCCCGCTCCAAATGAAAGGTGTATGGGCCAACGCTTACTATATTATATGCAACGTCTTGTGGGTAGTTCCACCGGGCAAGCTCATTTCCTGCAATGATACAAGCTTTTTTTTCGCGCCATAAATTTTTATAATGCGGCACAGTCCGTGGGTCACAAACAAAACAATTTCCCCCCACATGCACCAGCTGCATATCCACATGTCCTGCTGTGCTGGAATGCATCTCTTCTAATATTACCCCTTTATAACAAGTTATGCCCATTTCTTGTAACTTTTTTATGATAGATACCGGCGTTCTGCAATCTAACAGTACCGATGCTGCATCTTCCGGCAAATTTGGCTGTTGCACAAACATGTTTCATCCCCACCATTGTTTTTTCTCTATTTTACCGCAAAACAACAGCCGGGTCAAGCGCAGCTGCGCGGCGTGCCGGATACACACCGCATATTGCGCCAATGCCGCCCATTATGAACAAAATAGTAAACAACGACCGGGGCGACAATCGAAATGGAAGCTGTAGCCAACATGCCACTACCGCGGCAATTCCAACACCGCCTACAATACCTGCTGCGGCACCCAACAGCGTATTGATGATACTTTCCAGCAAAAACTCCAGCAAAATTTCATGTTTTTGTGCACCAAGTGCCTTCAGCATACCAATTTCTTCCTTTCGTTCATTAACCGAGAGTACCATTACATTCATGATACCGAATCCGCCGACAAAAGCCGATACCAATGCAATCGCTCCCAAAAC
>CALLNG010000324.1 GCA_938005345.1 uncultured Clostridia bacterium | reverse complement strand
TGGTGTATCAGTTCCTCCAGCGGAACCTGAGAATTCTTCTAATAAAAAAATGATTCCACAGGAACAACCCGTTTCTTCGGTGGAATTATCCCAGGAATCCACACCGCTGGTGGTCCCTGCTGAAACCATACGAAAGGCAGAAGCGCAGGCACTTCAACAAACAGGCTGGAAAAAATGGATAACCATCTGCCGCAACAAACTTCGTTGGCTATTGGCCTTTGATGTAACATCTCTTCGGCTTCCGGTAACCTTTTCTTTTCGGAATAAACTAGCTGTGAAACAATTTTTGAAACAGTTTCTATATCATAAAAGCAGAACAACGCTTGCCTCCGTATTTGTATCCCTGATTTTGGTTGCCTTCGCGCTGATTCTATCGGAATTCTTTTCTGCGGGGTATGATGCCTATATCAATGGTACCTATGTGGCAACTATTTCAGAGAAGTCTGCATTGCAACAACAGATTCAGCAGTTGAATAATAAAATAATTGAAAAAACCGGAGAGACAGGCGATATTCCCTCACAAATTGATTATGTTTTCCGATTTTTTCCGAAAGGCGCCATTACAGATAATAATGAAGTGAATACGAATTTACTTGCATTTTCCAAACTAATGAAAAATGCATATGTGATTTCCGTTGACAGTACGCCAGTAACGACTGTCGCTTCTCTTACAGATGCGACTGCAAGCCTGGAATCGGTTAAGGAGCAGTACAAAAATGGGCAGTCTGATGTAACGGTGGAAATTCTCAATGATATTCAAGTGGAATCTGACATAGTTCCTGCCACAGATATCGCCAGCATTTCTACTGCAGCGCAGTCTCTCAACGGCCAGGAGTCAGTAGAGGTAGATTATATCGTTCAGCCGGAAGATTCTCTTTGGAGCCTGGCAAAAGAAAATAATTTAACGATTGAAACAATTCAGTCTCTGAATCCAGGTCTAGATGAAACTTTGGTGGACGGCAGCGTCATCCGGCTGACACAAAAACAGCCCATTTTGGATGTAAAAACCGTACAAAACGCATCCTATCAAGAAACCGTACCACCACCGGTGAATGAAATTCAAGACAGTAATTTGTATGAAGGAACCAAGCAAGTTGTCTCGCAGGGCAGCGAAGGCTTGAAAATGGTAAATGCCAAAATTGTAAAAATCAATGGCCAGGAAGTAGACCGGATGGTCTTATCCGAGGCCGTTGTTGCAGAGCCCACCCCCTCTTCTGTTGTAGTGGGTACGCGCCCCATTCCTACTGGAATTGGCAGCGGACAGTTTGAACGCCCCTACGCTGGCGTCATTACCTCGCGGTTTGGTTCCCGCTGGGGAAGTGTGCATGAAGGAATCGATATCGGCGGTTCCGAAGGAGACCCTGTGCTCAGTTCTGATGAAGGTACTGTCGTTTTTGCTGGATGGAACAGCGGCGGATATGGAAACTTAGTCATTTTAGACCATGGTAATGGATACCAAACCTATTATGCGCATATGAGTGAGGTTCTGGTCAAGGAGGGCGACATTGTCGAAAAAGGCTACCAAATCGGTAAGCTCGGCAATACCGGCCGTTCAACCGGACCACATCTACACTTTGAAGTGCGTAAAGACGGAGTTCCACAGGATCCGCAGACCTATTGTTATTAAACGAATTTTCATAGCATAATAATATTGCAGCATAAAACTGCGCCTCTTGCACGATATGCCCAATGGTATTGAACTTTTGGAACATTGTACAAGAGGCGTTTCTTGTTTTAGATTGTTTCGATGTAATAAAAATGCGACGGCTACGCAGCCGCCGCTATTTACTATTCTTTTCCTTACTATTATCCAAGTTGGTAACCAATTAGGACAACCGGTTTTTGAAGTCATCGTATCCAAACTTGCGTACGGTCTCCACCGTTCCATCTTCTCGTTTCCACAAAATAGCAGGAAGCCCAATGCCATTGAATGTATTATTTTTTACCATAGTGTAATGTGACATATCGCAAAACACCAGTTTATCTCCTTCCTTAAGCTGCTGACGGAAAGAATAATCTCCAATCACATCCCCCGCCAAACAGGTAGGCCCTCCCAGCCTGTAGGTATAAGCGAATTCTCCTGGCTTTCCCGCACCGATAATTTCAGGGCGGTAGGGCATTTCCAGCACGTCCGGCATATGGCATGCCGCGGATGTATCCAATATGGCAAGCGCCATACCATTTTCCAGTGTTTCCAGCACTTCTGTAACTAAAAATCCGGTATTAAGCGCAACCGCTTCTCCCGGTTCCAAATAAACTTGCACCCCATATTTTTCCTGTATAAAATTTATACTTTTGCACAGCAAATCCAGATCATAATCAGGACGCGTGATATGGTGACCGCCGCCAAAATTCAGCCATTTCATGCTACTTAAATACTGTCCGAACTTGTTATCCACCACCTGTACCGTGCGCCATAGGACATCTGCATTTTGTTCACACATGGTGTGAAAATGCAGACCTTCAATGCCCTCCAGTGCCGTTTCATCAAACTGTGCGAGCGGCACCCCCAACCGAGAGCCTATAATACAGGGATTATAAATATCGGTTTCAATTTCAGAATATTCTGGATTGATACGGATTCCACAGGTTATGTCCCGGCCGCTTTCCTGCACTTGTTTGCGGTATTTGCGCCACTGGTGAAAGGAATTGAATACAATATGGTCACAAATGGAAACAATTTGCGCAAATTCATCCGGACGGTATGCCGGCGCAAAAATATGGACTTCCCCCCTCATTTCCTCTTTTCCCAGTCTCGCCTCATAGAGCGAACTGGCCGTTGTGCCATCCAGATATTGCCCAACGAGAGGGTACGTCCGGAACATGGAAAAC
>CALLNG010000323.1 GCA_938005345.1 uncultured Clostridia bacterium | reverse complement strand
ACAATAAAAGGGCAGGAAATTGAATTTAAGAAAGTGGGTGTTGATATGGCGATTTTAGTTGCAGGCGGAGCAGGATACATTGGCAGCCATACGGCGATTGCACTGCGGGAGCAGGGAAGGGATGTCGTCTATCTGGACAATTTGCAAAAGGGGCACAGAGCAGCCGTGCAAAATGACCGGTTTTATGTTGGAGATTTGCGGGATGAAGCATTTTTGAACCGCGTGTTTGAAGAAAATGACATTGAGGCAGTCATTGATTTTGCCGCGGATTCTTTGGTAGGGGAAAGTGTCACACAGCCGTTTCAATATTATAACAACAATGTGATTTCGACATTGCGCCTTTTGGAAGCCATGAACCGGTACGGAGTAAAACAAATTGTGTTTTCCTCTACGGCGGCGACTTATGGACAGCCGGAGCGGGTGCCGATTTTAGAGACGGATACAACTTGCCCGACCAACCCTTATGGGGAGACCAAGTTATCTGTGGAAAAAATGCTAAAATGGGTGGACAACGCCTATGGAATCCGGTACATTGCACTGCGGTATTTTAACGCTGCGGGTGCACACAAAAGCGGAAAACTTGGCGAGGATCATAAACCGGAATCTCATCTCATTCCTATTATTTTACAGGCTGCCCTAGGTCAGCGCGACCAGGTGAGCATTTTTGGAACGGATTATGATACGGAGGACGGAACCTGCATTCGTGACTATATCCATGTGACAGACCTAGCGGACGCGCATATCAAAGCGATTGACAAATTAATCGGCGGCGGCGAAAGCGGAATCTACAATCTTGGCAACGGGAAAGGCTTTTCTGTGCGGGAAGTCATTGAAACAGCGCGGAAAGTGACAGGCGTGAATATTAAAGCGGAAGAGGCACCGCGGCGTGCGGGAGACCCGGCTGCACTGGTGGCATCTTCGGAAGCAGCACGCGAACAACTCGGATGGGATCCGCAGTACGGCGATTTAGAAACCATCATTGATTCGGCATGGAATTGGCATAAAAACCATCCTAATGGTTATGGTGACTGATTGACTTTTCACTTGACGAATGGAAAAATTTGCGTTACAATAATAAATAAGTGTATACAAAATATTTAGGAGGGGAACACAAATGGATAAAGAACAAGTATTGACCAGAATCAAAGACGTTGGTGTTGTGGCAGTAGTGCGGGCGGAAAACAGCGACCAGGCAAAACGTATCACAGACGCTTGTATTGAAGGTGGTATTGCAGCTATTGAAATGACGTTCACGGTACCGGGTGCCCACAAGGTCATTGAAGACTTGGCCAAAACCTATACAAGCGACCAAATTATTTTGGGCGCTGGCACTGTAATGGATCCGGAGACTGCTCGGGTGGCAATTCTGTCGGGCGCAGAATACATCGTCAGTCCCTATTTGAATCTGAATACCATTAAATTGTGTAACCGTTACCGCTTACCTTGTATGCCGGGCGTGATGTCCATTACTGAAGCAGTTACCGCAATGGAAGCAGGAGCGGATATCATTAAACTGTTTCCGGGGGAAGCGTTTGGGCCGAAAATGATTAAAGCTATCAAAGGACCTATCCCGTATGCCAAAATTATGCCGACTGGCGGTGTCAGTGTGGATAATGTTGACGAGTGGATTAAAAACGGCGCTTCTGCAGTTGGAGTTGGCGGTGCGCTTACCGCGGGAGCAAAGACGGGCGACTACAAATCTATCACAGAGATCGGCAAACAATTCATTGAGCGGGTAAAAGCTGCTAGAGCGTAATGTGCTAATACATAAAAACAGTAGAGAAAGAGAGTGGAAAAAATGGCGAAAAAAGCAGTCACCTTTGGTGAAATCATGATGAGATTACAAACGCCGGGATATCAACGTTTTATCCAGGCAAATTCCTTTGATATGGTATTTGGCGGTGGAGAAGCAAATGTAGCCGTTTCCCTATGCAATTTTGGCGTAGATGCTGCATTTGTGACCAAATTGCCGGCAAACCCGATTGGAAATGCTTGCGTTGCAGAATTGAGAAAACATGGTGTGAATACAGAATATATTGCCCGCGGCGGAGAACGTGTGGGAATTTATTTCGTGGAAAAAGGC
Organism: uncultured Clostridia bacterium; assembly: GCA_938005345.1. GTDB lineage: Bacteria > Bacillota > Clostridia > RUG12999 > RUG12999 > JAAWTG01. Next base: position 3,978 of record CALLNG010000323.1, on the reverse strand, counting down.
GCTTCCCAAAGAGCGTCCAACGTTGTATATGACCGTGCGCATTCCTCTATTTCGACTGCAGAAACAGGCGATTTTGATTGGGACAGCATTTTTGACGGCGTGGAATGGTTCCATTTTACAGGTATTACTCCTGCACTGTCTGATAGTGCAGCAGCACTGTGTCTGGAAGCCTGCAAAAAAGCAAAAGAAAAAGGTGTTACCATTAGCTGCGATTTGAATTTCCGTAAAAAACTGTGGTCACGTGAAAAAGCGAACCAAGTTATGAGCGGCCTGATGCCCTATGTGGATGTGGTCATCGGCAATGAAGAGGACGCAGAAACGGTATTTGGCATCAAAGCAGCGCAGACCGATATCACATCTGGTGAACTGAGCCAGGAAGGATACAAAGATGTTGCGCGTCAACTGGTAGAAAAATTCGGATTCAAAAAGGTGGCGATTACACTGAGAGAAAGCCTGTCTGCGTCTGTCAATGGCTGGTCTGCAATGCTGTATGACGGAAAGGACTACTATTTCTCTAAAAAGTATATGATTAACATTGTAGACCGTGTAGGCGGAGGAGATTCCTTTGGTGCTGGATTGATTTATTCCCTGATGGAAGGCTATAAAGACGAGGAAGCAATCAATTTTGCTGTGGCAGCTTCCTGCTTGAAACATACGATCGAAGGCGACTTTAATTTGGTCAGTGTGGATGAAGTGAAAAACCTGGCAAAAGGCGATGGCTCTGGCCGTGTACAGCGGTAATACCATAACATCGCAAGCAGAGAGCAAGGATTTTCAAATCCTTGCTCTTTTTTTATGCCATTTTACATTTTTCGGAATATAGCACAAAAAAGACTCGGAAAATTTTATAAAAAAGTGAAAAGTGGGGCTTGATTTTCTATTTACACTAGAGTATAATGAATAGCGTGACCCATAGATATAGTTGTTTCATGTTTTTTGAACAACTATATCTTGTGTATTTTGCTTGAATGAGAAAAAGATGGAATAATAGAGAGGGGAAGAGAAAGCATGATATCAAATATCCGGAAAAGAGATGGAAGAATCGAAAATTTTAACCGAGATAAAATTATCAACGCCATTTTAAAAGCAATGAACTATGTATTTGTCAATGATATCAAATGTGCAGAAAAAATTGCTGACAAGCTGTCGCAGCTCGACAAGGATGTCGTTGATGTGGAAGAAATTCAAAACTTGGTAGAGATAGAATTAATGAAATCGCGGTATAAAAATGTAGCAAAGGAGTACATATTATATCGGGATAAACGCAATATCGCACGGGGCCGGCAGACCTATGAGACCTACATGGGAATTGTCAATACCATCGCTAGCGATATTACAAAAGAAAACGCCAATATGAACGCAGAAACGCCGGCGGGCATGATGATGAAATTCGCCAGCGAATCGTCAAAATCTTTTGTGATGGACATGCTGTTGTCCCAACAAACCAAAGATTTTGTGAAGAGCAATTATATTCATATTCATGATGCGGATTATTACCCTACAAAATCTTTGACTTGTTTGCAGCATCCGCTGGATGAGGTGTTGGCGCATGGATTCCGCGCAGGGCATGGCTCCAGCCGGCCAGCAAAACGGATTGAAACGGCTGCAATACTGGCTTGCATTTCTATGGAGTCGGTGCAAAATGAAATGCACGGTGGACAGGCGATTCCAGCCTTTGATTTTTATCTGGCGCCCTATGTGCGCGCGACCTATATTGAAGAAGTGGGAAAATTAGAGAAACTCACTGGGCAGGACTTTTCTCATTTGAAAGAAAAAGAGTTTGATGACTACTTGACCCGGCCGTTGGAGGGGCTGGAAGGGGAAGAGCGCTATTTGCAGCATGCCATGAACCAGACGGTTAACCGGGTGCACCAGGCGATGGAGTCCTTCATTCACAACATGAATACCATTCACAGCCGCGGTGGCAATCAAGTAGTATTTTCCTCCATTAACTATGGTACAGATACATCGGCGGAAGGCCGTTGCATTATGCGGGAGATCCTCAATTCTACCTACCGGGGCGTGGGGAATGGTGAAACGCCCATTTTCCCCATTCAAATCTGGAAAAAGAAACGCGGCGTGAGCTATTTGCCGGAAGACCGCAATTATGATTTGTACCAACTCGCTTGCAAAGTAACGGCGCGGCGTTTTTTCCCAAATTTCTTAAATTTGGACGCAACTTTTAACCAACATGAAAAATGGGATGCAAACGACCCGCAGCGGTACCGCTATGAAGTGGCAACCATGGGTTGCCGCACACGTGTTTTTGAAAACCGGCATGGAGAAAAAACATCGATTGGCCGTGGAAATTTATCATTTTCAACCATTAATATAGTAAAATTGGCACTGGAATGCCGTGAAATACAGGATCAGCAGGAGCGGATAGAAAAATTCTTTCAAAAACTGGATAAATGTATTGACGTAACGGCGGAACAGCTGTATGATCGGTATGTCTTTCAGCGTTCGGCGCTCAAAAAACAATTTCCAATGCTCATGAACGGTATGTGGACAGGAAGCGAAGCATTGTCTCCCACTATGCCAGTGAAGGATCTTTTGAAAATCGGCACATTGGGTATTGGATTTATTGGACTGGCAGAAACACTGATTGCATTGACGGGTAAACATCATGGGGAAAGCGAAGAGGCGCAGGAACTAGGGCTAAAAATCGTGTCCCATATGTATGACCGAATCCGGGAACTGGCAGACGAGAAAAATTTGAATTTCAGCTTGCTGGCAACACCAGCGGAGGGGCTGAGCGGAAAATTCACCAAAAAAGACCGCCAGCAATTTGGTATGATTGAAAACATAACGGACAAGGAGTATTATACCAATAGTTCCCATGTTCCGGTATGGTACAAATGCAGTGTGGAACATAAGGCAAAAGTAGAAGCACCCTATCATCAATATGAATTGGGCGGACATATTTTCTATGTGGAGTTGGACGGCGATGCAACCCACAATCCGGAGTGCATTATGCAAACCGTGGATTTAATGGACCGCTACAATATGGGATATGGTTCCGTAAACCATACGCGCAACCGTTGCCTGGACTGCGGATTTGAAAACGCGGAAGAAGGACTGGAAGTATGCCCAGCATGCGGCAGTCAAAACATTGATGTTATCCAGCGGATTACGGGGTATCTAGTAGGCAGCACCCGCAACTGGAACAGCGCGAAACGCGCTGAGTTGAAAGACCGTGTGACTCATGGCATCTGATATGATAATACAGGTTTCGGGCATTCAATACAGTTCGGCTGTAGATGGGGCGGGATTTCGAGACGTTTTATTTGTCAGTTATTGCCCGCACCACTGTCCCGGTTGTCACAATCCACAGACTTGGGATAGAAATGCCGGTGAAACGTGCACATTAGACGAAGTGTTTGGCGATTTGACCCAAAGTTCGGTATGTAATATTACCTTTAGCGGCGGAGAACCATTTGAACAAGCACCAGCACTGGCAGCACTGGCCCGGAGAATCCGGAAAGAAACCAAAAAGACCATTTGGGTGTATAGTGGATATTTGCTGGAACAGATTTTGGCAGACCCGGTTAAAAAGGAATTGCTTGCTTTATGTGATGTACTGGTGGACGGACCGTTTATAGAAGCGCAAAAGGGATTGAATATGCGGTTTAAGGGTTCAGAGAACCAGCGGATTCTAGATGTGAAGAAGACATTGGCACAAGGAAAACCCATACTGTGGGAAGGATAATAACAGTACGGCTGCTGTCTGAAAAGGCAGCAGCTGTTTTTCATGCAGAAAGGATGATAGTAAATGCAGCTTAATCAAACGGCGTTGATCACGGGAGCCTCCCGTGGTATTGGGAGCGCTTGCGCCTGGCTGCTGGCTCATCATGGATTTAATGTTGTCGCGCATTACCACTGCGGGCAGCATGAAGCGGAGCAGCTTGTGCAGGAGTTAAAAAAGGAAGGTTGCGCAGCATTGGCTGTTGCAGCGGATGTGCGTCAGGAAGCGGACGT
>CALLNG010000322.1 GCA_938005345.1 uncultured Clostridia bacterium | reverse complement strand
GAAATGCGAGTGTGGCAAATTCCCGAACCGTATGTTGAACGCCTGTGGCAATCACATAATCATCAGGCTTATCCTGCTGCAAAATTAGCCACATGCAATAAACAAAATCCTTTGCATAACCCCAGTCGCGCAATGAATCCAGATTTCCTAGCTCCAAATGGTCCTGCAATCCGCAGGCGATACGGGCTGCTGCAAGCGTAATTTTACGCGTAACAAACGTTTCTCCGCGCCGCTCCGACTCGTGGTTAAACAGGATGCCATTGCAAGCAAACATGCCAAAAGCTTCCCGGTATTGTTTTATCATCCAGTATCCATACTGCTTAGCTACCGCATATGGACTGTAAGGATGAAAAGGTGTACGTTCGTTTTGTGGGCATTCTTCCACCTTGCCAAAAAGCTCGGAAGTAGATGCCTGATAAATACGACATGTCTTTGCCATGCCCAAGATTCGAACCGCTTCAAGAATTCGTAGCACTCCCAACGCATCAATATCTCCCGTGTATTCTGGTGCATCAAAAGAAACCCCCACATGGCTTTGAGCGGCCAGGTTGTATATTTCGTCTGGCCTGACCTCGTTAATGATTCGAATTAGGCTGGACGAATCAGACAAATCTCCGTCATGTACAGAAATGGCATTTTGTGCAATAAGATGGTCTATTCGCTCCGTCGTCGAGACAGACGAACGACGGATGATTCCATGAACTGCATATCCCTTTTCTAACAACAGCTCTGCTAGAAATGAACCATCTTGACCGGTTATTCCAGTAATCAACGCTTTTTTCATGGTGTTACTCATTTTCTTTCTCCTTTGTTCATGCTACATTTTTGTAATTGCAACGGATACATTCCTGAATTCTATCACCATATCAATGTATTTGGGAAAACAGGCGTTCTTTTACCTTTCCTACGGTTCCTAAAATCCCATATCTGAGTACTGCCCGCTTCACACGTGTAGAAAAGCGCCATTCTGGCAAGCAAATTGGTTCAAAACGTTCCTGCACATTTTTTTTTGTCTCTGTCTTTTTTGCCTGTTCGGCAAAATACCATTTTGCCTTCTCGTATTTGCTGTTTACCAGCGTAGCGTACATTTGCCGGTAATAGAGATGGGGTGATCCACAAAGCTGTGTTCTTTCGTTATCCGTAAGCAACCTGTCTGCACGGATCCAGAAGTCGCTGGCATTGGCGATAAAATGCGGATCTGTCTGGTTCCCGGCCTGTGGGTGCAAACGTGAGGTCATATCGCAATGCGGGCAATGACACACTTTGGCATATCGGAAAACCCTTAGCCACATATCATAGTCCTGCGTGGTGAGTTGAGCCTCATCAAACATCCCTACTTTGTCAAACAAACTGTGATGTATCAATGTGGCGCTACCGTGTACCAGCCGAAACATTACCGGGAAGAGCGGGGTGCTCAGCTGTTGAGCAGTAAAGCGCTCTTCCAGCCGGAAAGGCAGCCGCTGGCCAGTAATGGTATCCAAGTATTCGTAATCGCTATAAACCACCGTATCAGGCCTTTGTGGGGGTATATATGCAAGTTGATGAAGTATTTTGTCCGGATGATAATAATCATCATGCGAAAGCCAACTGAAATAGTCGCCATGCATAAGACGTATCCCCAGATTCATTGCCGAGGCCACACCACCATTTTCCTTGTAATGGTAGCGGATTCTATCTCCATAGCTGCGCGCAATACTTTCGGTTGCCCCCTCGTCATTAGACCCATCGTTAACCACAATCACTTCGCAGTGCGGATAGGTCTGTCCAAGCGCACTGTCAATAGCGTTAGCTAGATAATTGGACCCATTAAATACCGGAATAATGATGGATACTAGCGGTTCACTCATGCACATCCCCCTGTGGATACCCACAATGCTCAAATGCGGATGAAATTCCTTGTTCCTGATAGTTTAAAAAATGTTCGTATACATCACAAAGCTGAGGCCCGTCACCAAAGGCGACCTGTCGACCGTGATGCAGCCAAAGCACCTTATTGCACAGGCTGCGCACTTGTTCCACAGAGTGTGAGACCAGCAGTGTAGTAGCCCCTCCGCTAATCATCTCTCTCATTTTTTTTGCACTTTTTTCCTGAAACGCACCATCCCCAACGGATAGCACCTCATCCAATATCAATATGTCTGGCTGGAGCATACTTGCAATAGAAAAAGCGATGCGGGACTTCATTCCGGAAGAAAGCTGCCGGAAAGGTCGGTCTCTAAAATCGGTAAGTTCGGCAAATTCAATTAACTCGTCACATTTTTCATCCATAAATGTACGCGTATAACCAAGCATCGCACCTCGCAGATAGGCATTTTCCTTTACCGTAAGGTCCTCGTCAAAACCGGTGCCCAATTCCAGCAGTGCGGATACTTTGCCATTTACCTTTACTGTACCTCGCGTAGGCGTCATTACTCCGCTGATTGCTTTTAACAGTGTGGATTTTCCTGCGCCGTTAACGCCCACAATGCCCAGCATATCACCTTTTTGCAGGCTGAAGGAAATGCCATTTACAGCCCAGAACTGTTCGGCTTTATAGGTTTTGGTGATCTTACGCATCAAAAATTCCTTCAAGCCAATGTCCTTGAAATCACCGATCATATAGAGAACGGCTACATCCTGCACCGAAAGGGCAGGGCATGACATATCCGTAATCATAGCACCCATCCTCTCTTACACATAATACAAGAAACGATTGTTATACTTATGATAGATTAAAATGCCAATGATATTGACGGCCAATGTATAAAACACTGCCAAACAAAAAAACTGAGCACTTGGCAATCCACCATTAATGACGATCAGACGAAGCATCTTGATATAAACATAAACAGGGTTGAGTAAAAACAGGCGCTGGTATTGTAGGGGGAAACTCTCCACTTGATAAAAAATAGCCGAGAGGTACATCAGCAACATAGTAAATACGTTGTAGAGATATTTTGTGTCCTGAAAAAACAGATTCAAGGCTGACAGGATCATACCACAGCCGATATTAAATAACAATAACAGGAATATCGGAACTGGCAAAAACAAGAAACTCCATGCGATTGAAATTCCATCCGCTGCAACAAAGACAAAGAACACACACAACGTCAGCAGAAAATTGATGAAAGAGGAGGTATTGGCAGAAAGAACAAACATATATTTGGGAATATTTACCTTTGAAAAAATATCCTTATTTCCAACTAAGGCAAGCATTCCACTGTTAGTAGCTTCAGAAAAATAGGAAAATACCAAGTTGCCTGCAAACAAATACGTAGTGTAATGCGGAATTGTAGCGCCGAAAAATTGGGTAAATACAATCCGCATAATCATTAGCGTTAGCAGCGGGTTCAAAATGCTCCATAACATTCCAAGCATAGTACGCTTATACTTTTTTCGGAAGTCTCGCTTGCTCAGTTCCTCAAATAGAAATCTGTACTCCAGAAATCTCTGAATCATTTTTCGTCCTCCACAGTGTTTCTACAAAGCCCAACTGTGTTTTTATGTCATAGCCTGCTTGTTGGGCATCATCCCGTCCATCCGTACGGGAATAGCCGTGATATCGCATCTTTTCCATAGCTTTCGCCCACTCTTGGGCATTATCAATGGGCAGAAATACCACATTATTTCGAAAGCATACTTCCGCAGGAAATCTATCAGAAAGGATACAATCCAAGCCGCTGATTTGTGCTTCCACAGCAGCAATACCAAGGCCTTCTGTTTTGGATGGCATTGCAAACAAGTCCAATGCCTGCAGTAATTCGGGAATCCTGTCGCAGGCACCCCAAAAATGCACCCGTTCTTCCAAATCAAGCCGCTTTGCCTGTTTTTCCAGTCGCGTTTTCTCCACTCCATCTCCTGCTAACACTAGTGCAGCATCCGGATTGCTATGCAGGAATCTCGAAAAGGCATCCAACAAAAAACCGGCATTTTTGGCGCTGGTGAGTTGCCCTACAAATCCTACCGCATAGGCATCTTCCAAGTCAAGCTCCTGGCGGACCCGCCTCCGCACTTCGGGTTTATAACCGAAAGGATCTATATTCATTGCGTTGCGAATAATCCGGTAAAGCTTTCTTTTTATTACTCGAGTAGGACAACCCCATTGTGCTGCTGATTCAGAGCATGCCCAGAAATCCGTTACATAGCGGTCCGCATATCTGCGGTGTAGGCGATGCAACATTCCCTGAAGCTTTCCTTTTATTCCCACGGCTGTATTGGCTGCGTTGTGACTATGGTAAATCCGGCAGGGGATACCGATGCGTTTGGCCAGCTGCAAGGGGGTCAAATCGTTCATCATGCACTCATTGTCCCAGATTACGTCATATTCCCGACCATGCTCACGAAAAAACGTTCGGATCTCACGATAAAACCGAACTGGATTTCGACTGCGGCGGCATATATGAAACACGCGACCGCCCATCTCCTCAATTCTGGCCTGAAAACTGCACACCGGAAAGCGGCACAGAAAGTCAAAATGAATTCCTCTGCCAAATAATGGTTCACAATAGCTCATCAAGAAAGTTTCTAGTCCGCCTATCCGGTCTGTCATACCAACAACAAGAACCCGCAATGGTTTTATCTCTGTCTGAGCCATTCATACACCTTCCACAAAGTATCAAAACTACTACTTCCCAAATGTAACGCCCAAAGACCAATACGCTCGCGACAGGCTAAGGCCCCACTTGTCAGAGCCGCTTTACCCTGAAGGCAAATTTGCTTTTCCAGCTCGCCACGTATACTCCGTTCTGTCTCTGAACAGCCCACCAAATATCTTCGTACGCTGAGCAGTGCATGAAGTTTTCTTGCCGCCGCAGCTTTCGCAAGCGCTGGATACGAACGCGTGATAACCTCAATCATGTGATTCGTTGCCCCAATATAATCCAGCTTTTTTTCATCAAATGTTCCCCGGCTGAGCGAGCTGGTACTGATACGGTAATGATACTGTGGCCGGTTTCCAAAGACAATTCCTCCCGACCGAAGGATGATCTCCGCAATGCGATAAGTATCTTCAAACAAACGGCCTATTGGATAGCAAATATTTTTCAAAATACTTCGATGATATAGTTTTCCCCATGCGCTTACATCGGGGTATTCATCTCGAAGGATATGGGCAAAGGTTTCTTCGGGCTTGAGGACCGCTTTGTCGGGTGCATTTTCAAATCTTAGATGTGGCTTTGAGCCACGGTGAATCCAGTGATTACAGGCGCTTGCGCCAAGGCCGCTTTGGGATAGCAAATCAAACAAATAGGAGAGGTACTCGGGCTCAACCCAATCATCAGCATCTACAAAGCAGCAATATTCCCCCCTTGCCTGTGCAATACCGATATTGCGCGTTTCTGCCAGGCCGGCATTGGGGTGTTGGAAGTACATAACACGAGCATCTCTTTGTGCATAGGCCAGTCCAATGCTTTCTGTTCCATCCGTAGAGCCATCATTTATCAGCACGATTTCTAAATGGGTATACGTCTGTGCGAGTAGAGATTCCAAACATGTGGGAAGATCCCTCGCGCCATTATATACAGGAACAATAACGGAAATAAGTGGGTCACTTCCATTCATAATTTTCTCCCCCGCCATTTGCGTTCCAGAAACAAACGGATTTTACGTCCCCAATGTTGATTTTCTAGATAAACTACCGGCATTTCGACATAGTGAATCTGGTTTGTCTCTATCCAGACATCTAACAGCCTTTCGGCCACCAGTCCGAATACACGCGTATCTAATGCGTTGTAATGAGAGATATCCAGTCTTTTCTCTAGTTCAAACAAGATGTCAAACAGCCATTCGCAATAAGCATGCAAAAGCGATGTTTTCATGGCGAAAAGGTTGAAGCGGTGACCACTGGTTTTGTGCATCACTCTCTCCCAGGCTGGCAGATAGGCCGGATACCGTTCAGCAATGATCTGTCTTGTATAGACCAGATCGTTTTCATGATGGGCATGTATATACTGCGTATAATTGTTTTCGATCCAATAATGTCGTCGAGTAGGCAGGATCACGTCTGCACATTGCAATTTTCGTTCAATATCAGGCTGAGTAGCTATGCGTTGATACTTGTTACCCATTCGTCTGCGAGCAAAATAGCG
>CALLNG010000321.1 GCA_938005345.1 uncultured Clostridia bacterium | reverse complement strand
TGACCCCGGCAGCCATCATCCGTGACTTGGATCTGCGCCGGCCCATCTACCGCCAAGTAGCAGCATATGGCCATATGGGCCGCAGTGATTTAGACCTGCCCTGGGAAAAACTAGATAAGGTAGAAGCGCTCAAGTCGGCAGTAAACCAGTGACACCTGCCACTATTATCTGGATCAATGGCGCATTTGGCAGCGGTAAAACCACGGTAGCCTATACATTGCACCGCCGCTTAACCCATTCTTTTGTTTTTGACCCAGAACAGGCTGGATACTATTTGCGTAAAAACCAACCTGCTCCGCTGTGTCTGAGCAATTTTCAAGATGAACCTCTTTGGCGGCAAATTAATTTTGCTATGCTGCGAAACATCGCCTTTCATTATTCAGGTATTATTTTAGTGCCGATGACCTTAGTTTGCCCAGACTATTTTCATGAGTTCGTTACCTCTTTGCGCAATATTGGAATACCAGTACACCATTTTGTTCTAGCGGCCAATGAAAAAACGCTCCGAACTCGACTGCATAAACGCCTGGAAGGTAGGCATTCCTGGGCAGCCCAGCAAATTCCCCTCTGCCTGACGGGATTTGAGAATCCGGTATTTTATCCGCAAATTAAAACAGATGGGCGTAGTGTAGATGCGATTGTAGAGGAGATTGCCTCCCAGGCAGGGCTTACACTTATCCCTAGCAAAACCAGTGTTGTAAGACGGCTAGCAATCACGTTACGAAATCTCCATCAATAGGGAAAGCCCCGCTTTGCAAATTACAAAGCGGGGCTTTCTTAATTGGGCAATCAGAGTATTCGAAAACACATAACAGAAATGGGCACCTAATGAATGTCCTTTTCCATAAAAACAATTTCCTTTACCCGTTATATTTCCAATTTCCCCAATACGCGTTTTAAAAAAATCACACTCAGCGTCATGGATGCGATCTCTGCAATTGGAAACGCCCACCATACTGCGTCAAGATTCCCTGTGAGCGACAACAAATAAGCAACCGGTATGATAATTACTAGCTGACGAGCAACTGATGTTAGTAAACTATAAATACTTCTGCCTAATGCTTGGAACACTGAGCTTGCAACAATACAGAAACCTGCAAACAAAAAACTGATGCTAATAATGCGCAGTGCCGTACTTCCAATTGTTAACATATCTGGCGAAGCATTGAACATTTCAAGTAAAACATCCGGAATCAATTGGAACAACGCCAATCCAATTAACATCAACGCCACTGCATAAATTACGCTTAATTGAATTGTTTTATGAATTCGGTCTCGTTTTTTTGCTCCATAATTATAGGCCAAAATAGGAACCATGCCATTATTTAGCCCGAATACTGGCATAAAAATAAAACTTTGCAGTTTAAAATATACGCCAAATACAGCGGTAGCAGTACTGGTAAACGCCATTAAAATTTTGTTCAATGAAAAGGTCATAATAGACCCTATCGAAGCCATTAATATGGATGGAACACCGATGGCATAGATTTTTTTTACCAGATGTGCCTCAGGCCATGCTTCTTTAATATGTATTTTGATTTCATGGTTTACTTTGATATTCAACAGTAAACCAACAAACATTGCAATAATTTGCCCAATAACTGTAGCCGCAGCTGCGCCGGCCACCCCCATCTTCGGCATACCACACAAGCCAAAAATGAGAATGGGATCCAAGATAATATTAATAATAGCACCCGTTCCCTGCGAAATCATGGAATAAATGGTTTTCCCGGTCGATTGTAAAAGACGTTCAAACATGATTTGGCCGAACGATCCAAAGGAAAACACTGTACATATCACTAGATAATCTATTCCATAAGAAATGATTTCGGTATCGCTTGTTTGCACTTCAAAAAACAATCTCGAACAAGTTGCGCCTAAGATTGCAAATACAACAAAACTCAAAAAGGTTAAAAAAATACCAACATTTGCCGTTTTATTGGCGAGTTTAAAATTCTTTTCCCCCAAACTTTTGGACAAAATTGCATTGACGCCAACACCGGTTCCTGTTCCCACCGCTATCATTAAGTTTTGGACAGGAAATGCCAATGATACAGCTGTAAGCGCATTCTCATTAATTTGGGCTACAAATATGCTGTCTACTATATTATATAATGCTTGTACTAACATAGAAATTACCATGGGCAATGCCATAGAAATCAACAATTTTCCTACCGGCATTATACCCATTTTATTTTCTCTTTGCAATGCCACTTCATTCTCCACTAATATCACCTCTGAATAAATTCTGTACAGCTGATTGTAGCAAGTCCACTGCACAGGATATGCCAATGGAGCTATCGATCATTAACTGATAGTTTGCACGGTCGCCCCAATTTCCTGTTGCATAGCTATTATAGTATCCACTGCGCTGTTTATCACGCTTTTTCACATAACTAGTAACATTGGATTGCAGCAGCCCGTATTCTTTTACTGCACGACGAACTCGTTCTTCGAGCGGTGCATAAATAAATACCCGCAGACACCGCTCCATATCCCGTAGCACATAATCGCTACATGTGCCAACTATGACACAAGACCCTTTCTCTGCCGCTTTTTGAATCACATCTGCCTTTGCTAAATAAATTTCATCCGACAGAGGCTTTGTCTGTGCCGCAATATATGCTTCATACAGTAGACTATTGGTCTTCTTTTCCGCCCATTCCTGCACAGTTGCTTGCGGAAGCCCACTCTCCTGCGCCGCCATTGTTATAATTTCCTTGTCATAGAAATCAATTCCCAGTTGCTGCGCAAGCCGTTTGCCGATAATTCTACCACCAGACCCATATTCCCTGCTAATGGTCACAACAAATGGTTTCATTCTTTTCACCCCTTACTCTCTTTGCTGTACATCTAACAAAATCACAGAAGCTGTATTCGTTCCGACAGCCGCTGCAACATATCTAAAAACAACGCTCGCTCCTGTTCGTCTACAAAAACGTCATCCAGCGATTGTTCCACTTCTTGTAGTCTCGAAAGCACCTTGCGGTAAATTTGCCGCCCTTTTTGCGTTATTGAAATTTTTTTTAAGCGTGCGTCAGTATCCACTCCGCTGCGCCAAACATATTCCCTTTTTTCCAATAGGCAAATTACATGGGATACGCTGGATCGGCGAACATCAAATACCGCTTCAATATCGCGCTGAAATATGTCTCCTTGGGACTCATGTTGTATCAGATATCCTAAAATAACGTGCTGCCCAACAGTAATTCCATAGGCAGCAGCGATACTATCCATTTTTCTCCATATCTGATTTTCCACCCGGTGTAATGTTTCCCCGATTGTTTCATCTTGCATGGCTGCCTCCATATTGTTAGATATCTAACAATTAGTATACAGTAATATTCGACAAAAGTCAACGTGCCCCAGAATCATGAACCACCCGTCAAACGGGTGGTT
>CALLNG010000320.1 GCA_938005345.1 uncultured Clostridia bacterium | reverse complement strand
TCTATAGTTTTTATCTGATTTTCTTGCTTTTTTTCTATTTATTTTTTTTAGAAATACCTTCAATATAGATCCGGTTATCCACTACAAAGGCCATTTCTGGTTCCTCCGGCACCATTTGCTTTTCCTCATCCGGCGCTCTTGTAATAATATCCGCTATACGTATTTGTGTGGGGCTGAGCTGTAACGCAACAATACAGCAATCCCTGTCTCCTTCCACTCCAGCATGGACAATACCCTTGAGTGCTCCTAGAACTACAACATTTCCAACTGCGGACACCTCTGCTCCGGGATTGACGTCTCCCAAGATAATCAAATGCCCGGTAGAACTCACATTTTGACCAGAACGAAGGGTTCCTTTATGGAATACCGATTCATAGATAACTGGCATTACCTGTTTGGCACTCCCCTGTTCAGTAAAAGTGATCAACACATCTTCTCCTACTATTTGCTGCACACTTTTACGCAAATCAATCTTTTCCCGCTGTGAAATTCTACCGCCTTCAATATAGATATTCACATCCTGTTTTGCCTGAAACAACTCCTGTGCTTCCTGCATTTTTTCCAGCATTACTTTTTTGATCTCATTATATTTTGCTACATCTGAGAGGACGGCCCTGAGTCCATCCTTCACGCCCACAAGTTTCACACTATTATACACCGTTATTCTACTCCCCTCCGTCAATTGTTTCATTCTGCCAGTAGTGTATTGGTATAAACAAAATCCTGCGCAACATTAGTCCCTAAATATGTTTCAAATATATTTCTGGCGATTCTGGCTACATGGTACCCAATCCCGTTAATACCGCCATGCTCTACAACACAAGCCACTGCCACCTGCGGATTTTCAACCGGGGCAAATGCCATAAATAATGCATTTGGCGTTTTGTTTCCAGACACCTGTGCTGTGCCCGTTTTTCCTGCCGCCTTAATAGGAGACCCTTCAAACGCTTTGACCGTCACACCACTATTGACTACTTCCATCATTCCCTGGTGTACCAAACTCAACACTTCCGGGTCAATATCAATTTGGTCTGCCACTTCTGGCTGCACTTCCATGACAACTTCGCTGCCGTCATATTTCACCACTTTTTTCACTAAATGCGGTTTATAACGGGTACCACCGTTGGCTATGGTCGCACAATAATTTGCTAACTGCAAAATGGTAAACAAATTATCCGATTGTCCAATTGCTGCCTGAATCGTATCCCCCGGATACCAAATACCGCCGCGCGCCTCCCGCTCTTCCGGCCCAGCAACAATGCCTTCCGCTTCACCGCTAAGTTCAATCCCGGTCAGTTGACCTAAGCCAAACCGTTTAGCATATTCATTTAATTTTTCAATTCCAAGCCTTCTTCCCGATTCAAAGAAGAAAATGTTGCAAGAGACAGCCAAGGCTCCACGTACATCCAAAG